>NZ_JASMRM010000006.1:0-140228 GCF_041431305.1 Cloacibacterium sp. Arc13 | reverse complement strand
TTCCGTAGGAACGCTATATGTGTAGAAAATTTTTCCCAATAAAATAAAGTTCCGTAGGAACGATAGGTTTGTAGAAATTATGACCACCTAGAAAATGCGTTCCGTAGGAACGCTATATGTGTAGAAAATTTTCCAAAATAAAATAAAGTTCCGTAGGAACGAAAGGTTTGTAGAAAAAAGAGTACCTAGAAATGCGTTCCGTAGGAACGCTATATGTGTAGAAAATTTTCCCAGTTATAATAAAGTTCCGTAGGAACGAAAGGTTTGTAGAAAAAAGAGTACCTAGAAAATGCTTTCCGTAGGAACGCTATATGTGTAGAAAATTTTCGCATATATAATAAAGTTCCGTAGAAACGAAAGGTTTGTAGAAATTATGACCACCTAGAAAATGCGTTCCGTAGGAACGCTATATGTGTAGAAAATTTTTCCCAATAAAATAAAGTTCCGTAGGAACGATAGGTTTGTAGAAAAAAGAGTACCTAGAAATGCGTTCCGTAGGAACGCTATATGTGTAGAAAATTTTTCCCAATAAAATAAAGTTCCATAGGAACGAAAGGTTTGTAGAAAAAAAAGAGTACCTAGAAACGCGTTCCGTAGGAACGCTATATGTGTAGAACTTCAAAGTTACAAAAATCACAAAGAGTTATATTTAAAATTCCTTAAATTTGTCATTCTTTAAAAAATGAGAATTGTAATTGCCATATTTTTATTTTTGGTAATGTCAGTGCGTTCTGTGCTGCCATTATTAGATTATGCGGTGAATTACAACTATATTTCTACTCAACTTTGCGAAAACCAATCTGAACCTGATTTGCGATGCAACGGAAAATGCTACGTGAAACACGAAATGGCAAAATCTTCGGAGAATCAATCGACTAAAATTCAGAAAGTGGAATTTTTACAATTATTTCTTCCTACGGAAAGTTTAGCGATACAAGAACATAAACATCAGGATTTTTCAAAAACGAAAGTTTTTATCCATCACTTTAATTTTACTTTTCAAGATTTTTACCCTGAGTTTTTTCATCCACCTTTAGTTTGAAATTAATTTTCGTACTTTTATTCAATAAATTTTAACTTTAAAAAATCAAAAAATGAAATCTATATTAACCGTTGCTTTTGTAGCAATTTCTATATTATCTTCTTGTCAACAGACTCCAGAAACCAAAAAAGTTCACGACCATAAAAAATCGACCCAAAAACTAGACGTAAAAGTGGTGAACGAAGAAGACCCAATTTGCGGAATGAAAACGGCTCAGTTTTTAAAAGATACTGCTGTTTATAAGGGGAAAACCTATGGTTTCTGCAATAAACTTTGCAAAGAAGAATTCAAAAAAAATCCAAAAAAATACGCGAAATAATTTCTGAACATGACGAAACCTAAAAAAGCGTCTGGTTTTGGAATGAATAAAATGCTGGTATACCAAATGATAGCTTTAGTGGCTATTGTTCTGGCATTTATCGCAGGAAATTACTTTTTCAAGAAAAGTCTTCATACGGTAATGAAGGCGCCAAATTTTGAATTAATAGACCAAAATAATCGTAGAATTTCAAATACAGATATGCTGGGAAAAGTCTATGTAGTAGAGTTTTTCTACGCGAGATGTCCTACGATTTGTCCGATTATGAATAATAATCTGAAATCCGTAGATAAAGCGATTAAGAGCAAAGATTTTGGGATTATTTCCATTTCTATAGACCCAGAAAATGACACACCAGAATTTTTAAAAGCACATGCCAAAAAACTAGGCGTTACCAATCCCAATTGGCATTTTTTGACAGGAAATAGAGATTACATCGGTGATTTAGCCAATGAATTTGATATTTATGTAGGTGACAAAGATGACCAGTCAGAAAGTCTTAATCACAGCGGAATGCTGGCTTTGGTAGACAAAGAAGGCAATGTGAGATGCAGATTTGGAAAAGATGGCATGCCGATTCTTTATTATTCTGGATTGAATTATGATGATCAAGAAGGAAAAAATGCGAGTTTAAAAGGCAAATTCCAGCCAGACAGAAAATTATTGATAGAAGATATTCAGAAACTTCTAGAAGAATAAAAAAACGGTGAGAAATTTTCTCACCGTTTTCATTTGTTATTTAATCTCTATGGTTTTCACTTCTTTTTTAGCGATTTCTCTTTTCGGAACCGCCAATTTCAGAATGCCGTTGTCATATTTTGCTTCGATGTGTTCTACATCTACAATATCAGAAGGCAAGGTAAATGAACGGGTGAATGATTGATAATTAAATTCTCTTCTGGTGTAGTTTTTCTTCTCATCTCTTTCTTCGTTTTCGGTTTGAGATTCCGAAGAAATGGTAAGAATGTTTCGATCGATGTTAATTTTAAAATCTTCTTTTTTCAATCCTGGAACCGCCATTTCAATTTCGTAATGGGTTTCGGTTTCTTTCACGTTTACAGAAGGCATGGTAAATCCCATTTCTGTAAGGTTTTTTTCATTCCAGTTAAATAAATCTTTGGTAAAAAAATCATCAAAGAAACTATTTAACCCTGTCATTGGATTTCTTTTCATTAAAGTTGACATTTTTTTTAAGTTTTAAGGTTAAACATCCGTGATGAAACAGCAATAAAAAATCGCTGAATTTTCAAAACAAAATTACAACGATTAAAAGATTTTAGAAAGTGTTTTTAGATAAATTTAGATTGAAAATTTCTATAATTTATAAAATTAATATACTTAAAATCAATAGTTTAAATTTCTAATAAGTATTCATTATAGTGACCTAGAAATTTCACTTCTGTACCGAGAGATTTCAGTTCTTCTAAGGCGTTATTAGACAAGACAGGATGCCATTCATTCGCTACATTAATGAAGAAAAAGTAATTTCCTAATCCAGTTTTCAGGGTTCGGCTTTCAATTTTGGTTAAATTCATTTTTCGCCATGCAAAAACAGAAAGTACTTGATGCAAACCTCCTGCATGATCTTCTGGCAAAGTAATGATAAGAGAGGTTTTTTCGGTAGTTTTATTTTGTGGAAGGTTCAGTCTTTCTCCCTTTTTAGAAATCACAATAAATTTGGTGTGATTTTGTTCAATATCTTGAATATTCTGATGAATGATTTTCAGTCCGTATAATTTTGCGGCATAAGAATTGGCAATCGCAGCATATTTTTTTTCAGGATTTTCGGCCACTCTTTTTGCAGCAGCAGCAGTAGAACCGAATTCTTGCTTTATGACATCTTTGTATTCTTTATCCAAAAAATGATAACATTGCGCTAGAGCTTGAGGATGAGAATAAATTTTCTCAATTTCGGTATTATTTGGGTGAATCATCAGTTGATGCGAAATGGGCATCACTACTTCTGTTTCCACCAAAATTCCATCAAAATCATAAAGATAATCCAGCGTCATAGAAACAGTTCCTTCGATAGAATTTTCGAGTGGAATGACAGCTTTTTCTACCCAATCATTTTGCACCGCCTTGAAACAATCTAAAATATTAGACTGTGGCAGAAGTTCTTCATTGGGGAAAATTTGTGAAGTAGCAAGCTGTGTAAAACTAGCTTGTGGTCCGAGGAAAGCGATTTTCATAGAACAAATGTAAAAATTTTGAACGGAAAATAAAAACCTCCCAAAAATGAGAGGTTTTCGTGTGACCAAAAATTAACAATAATCATTAGTTGATCCTTCCATCTTTTATTTCGTCTACAATTTCTGGATTGAGTAGGGTAGAAATATCTCCGAAGTTGCTGAAATCTCCTTCGGCAATTTTTCTTAAAATTCTACGCATAATTTTTCCAGAACGTGTTTTTGGCAAGCCAGAAACAAACTGTATTTTATCTAGTTTAGCGATTGGACCGATGGTGTCAGAAATCAGCATATTGATTTCTTTTCTCAAGTGGTCTTTGTCTCTGCTTTCACCAGTTTCTTTTAGAATGACAAATCCGTACAATGCATTTCCTTTAATATCATGAGGAAAACCTACAATTGCAGATTCTGCAACAGCAGGGTGTAGGTTGATGCTGTCTTCAATTGGCGCAGTTCCTAAATTATGACCAGAAACGATGATTACATCATCTACACGACCGGTAATTCTGTAATAGCCAGTTTCGTCTCTTAAAGCACCATCTCCAGTGAAATATTTCCCCGGAAAAGCAGTAAAATACGTTTCTTTATATCTTTGATGGTCGCCCCAAATTGTTCTAGCAATTCCAGGCCATGGAAAACGGATACATAAGTTTCCATCTACTTGATTTCCTGTAATTTCATTTCGTTTTTCATCCATTAGAACCGGTTGAATTCCCGGAAGTGGAAGCGTAGCGTAAGTTGGCTTAGTTGGCGTAACAAAAGGAAGCGGAGAAATCATAATTCCGCCTGTTTCTGTTTGCCACCAAGTATCTACTATTGGACATTTTTTCTTGCCAACATGGTCATTATACCAATGCCAAGCTTCGTCATTAATAGGCTCACCTACTGAACCAATCACTCTAAGACTTGATAAGTCATGTTTTTCAACCCAAGAAGAAGATTCTTTAGCCAAAGAACGAATCGCAGTAGGAGCGGTGTAGAACTGTGTTACTTTGTGTTTTTCAATCACAGCCCAGAAACGATCTGGTTCTGGATAAGTAGGAACGCCTTCAAAAATAACCGTAGTAGCACCATTGGTTAATGGTCCGTAAAGAATGTAAGAGTGACCTGTAATCCAACCAATATCTGCAGTACACCAATAAATATCATTTTCTTTATAATTGAAAACATTTTTAAAAGTATAACCGGTGTAAACCATGTAACCAGCAGTAGTGTGCAACATTCCTTTTGGTTTACCTGTAGAACCAGAAGTATAAAGAATGAATAATGGATCTTCTGCATCCATAATTTTGGTAACGAAATCAGCAGAAGCTTTTGGATAATAATCATCTAACCAAACATCTCTTCCTTCTTTCATTTTTACTTCAGTGTTGGTTCTTTTTACCACCAATACTTTTTCTACAGAAGGTGTTTTTTCTACGGCTTCATCGATGATTCCTTTTAGGTCAATAGCTTTGTTTCCTCTGTAACTTCCGTCTGAAGTGATAATCATTTTGGCTTCACAGTCATTCACTCTAGAAGTCACCGCAGAAGCAGAAAATCCAGCGAAAATAACAGAATGTACTGCACCCATTTTAGCACAAGCTAACATGGTAACCGCCAATTCTGGAATCATCGGTAAATAAATACAAACTCTGTCTCCTTTTTTTACACCCAATTCTGTAAGAACATTCGCCATTTTGCAAACCCTTTCGTGAAGTTCTCGATAAGAAATGTATTGTGCTTCTTCATTTGGATCGTTAGGTTCCCAGATAATCGCGGTTTTATCACCTCTTTCCGCCAAGTGTCTGTCTAAACAGTTTTTGGTAATATTGAGTTTTGCACCTTTAAACCATTCGATTTTGGCTTCTTCCATGTCAAATTTCACCACTTTGTTCCAGCGCTGATACCAAACAAAGTTTTCATCTGCAATTTTGTCCCAGAATTTTTTAGGATTCTTGATTGATTTTTTGTACTGCTTGAAATAATCAGGCAAATCGTGAATTACATAATTTTTCATATCAAATTTTAATTTTTTAGATTCCTTTTGTAAGGAAAGTATCTTTATTTTCTATATTCTTCGAATTTTTCTTGAAGTTCACCAATGATTGCTTCATCATCTATGGTAGAAGGAATTTGGAATTCTTTTCCGTCTAACATAGTTCTGATAAGTTTTCTCAAAATTTTTCCACTTCGGGTTTTTGGGAGTCGTTTTACCACGACAATGTTTCTTAATGCGGCAACTGCTCCAATTTTTTCTCTAACCAATGCCACCACTTCTTTTTCGACTTCAGTTTCGGAAATTTGAGTTCCAGATTTTAAAACCACCAATCCGAAAGGAATTTGACCTTTTAAATCGTCTTCTATTCCTACTACACAGCATTCTGCAACATCTTTGTGCCCAGAAACAGCTTCTTCCATTTCTGCAGTAGAAAGTCGGTGTCCTGCTACATTGATGATGTCATCTACTCTTCCAGTAATGAAAATATATCCGTCTTCATCTCTGATGGCGCCATCTCCAGAAAAATAATATCCCGGGAATTTTGCCAAATAACCATAGTGGAATCTTTCATAATCTCCCCAAATTCCCATTAAAGCTCCTGGAGGAAGCGGTAGTTTTATCACCAAATAACCTTCATGGT
The DNA here is from genome assembly GCF_041431305.1 of Cloacibacterium sp. Arc13. NCBI lineage: Bacteria > Pseudomonadati > Bacteroidota > Flavobacteriia > Flavobacteriales > Weeksellaceae > Cloacibacterium > Cloacibacterium sp. Arc13. Next base: position 134,057 of record NZ_JASMRM010000006.1, on the reverse strand, counting down.
GTGCTTCTAGTTCGTAACCTTCTTCGTCAAAGATTTTAATATCATAACCAGGGATTGGTTTTCCAGCGGAAGCGCGTTTTACGCCATCATCTTCTACGCCTCGCATCAGTGATAACATAGGCCAACCAGATTCTGTTTGCCACCAATGGTCAATAGGAGTAATGCCTACTTTTTCTTCGTACCAGTCTAACGTGGCTACATCGCATCTTTCACCCGCTAAAAACTGGGTTCTGAAATGGGATAAATCGTATTTTTTGATGAATTCACCATCTGGATCTTCTTTTTTAATCGCTCTAATTGCAGTAGGAGCGGTAAACATCACAGAAACTTTGTGCTCAGAAAGAATTCTCCAAGTAGTTCCTGCATCTGGCGTCATAATCGGTTTTCCTTCGAAAATAATAGAGGTATTTCTGTTGATTAGCGGTCCGTAAATAATGTAACTGTGACCAACTACCCAACCAATATCTGAAGCTGCCCAGAAAACTTCGCCGGGTTTTGCACCATAAATTTTTTCAATGGAAAATTTAAGTGCGGTAGCATAACCACCTGTATCACGAACTACACCTTTCGGTTTTCCTGTAGTTCCTGAGGTATAAAGAATATAAAGTGGGTGCGTAGATTTTACGGGGACACAATCTGCAGGTTCTGATTTTTCTAACAATTCTTGAAAATTGGTCAGTTGAGGTTCGTTTTCCCAATCTACTTTATTTCCCCAAAGTTGACGGTCAAAAACCACAATATGTTCAGGTTTATGGACAGCCATTTCATAAGCTTCTTTCACGAAAGGCAAATAAGGAATTCTCTTTTTTACTTCTACACCAGCACTTGCTGTAATAATTGCTTTTGGATTACAATCATCTATTCTAATCGCTAATTCATGAGGCGCAAAACCTCCAAAAACTACAGAATGAGTGATTCCTAATCTAGCACAAGCGAGCATTGCATAGGCAGCTTGAGGAATCATAGGCATGTAAATAATGGCATTATCACCTTTTTTTAACCCTAACGATTGCAAACCTCCCGCGAATTTTGAAACATTTTCTTTTAATTCGTTAAAAGTAATTTTTTGTTTTGTGTCAGTAACAGGGGAGTCATAAATGTAGGCAACTTGGTCACCGTAACCATCTTCTATGTGCTTGTCTATGGCGAGATAACATGCGTTCAACTCTCCATCTGCAAACCATACAGGATAGTTGTTTTCTCCTTGAGAAAGAATCGTTTGAGGTTTTTTGAACCAATGAATTTGGTCGGCTTGTTCTGCCCAAAATTGTTCCTTGTTTTCAATACTGTTCAAGAACATTTCATGCGCTTTCATAATTTTAGATTTTTTTGGATTTGGATTTCAGATTTTACACTGAAACAATTAATATTTTGTAGATTTTTTTTGATTTTTTAAGTTAATAATTCTTCTACCTGTTGAACCAGTTTCTTGATAGAGTAAGGCTTGGTAACATAAGCATCAGCTCCCAAACTCAATCCTTTTTCGATGTCTGCAGGATTGGTTTTTGCAGATAAGAAAATGACTTTACATTGATTGAGTTTTTCTTGTTTCTTTATTTCTTGCAACGTGGTGTAACCATCTACATTGGGCATCATGATATCGAGTAAAATAATATCTGGTGTTTCCTCCTTTAATAATTCTAAAACTTCCGAGCCATCTCTTGCGATGAAGACTTCATAACCCGCTTTTCGGAAGGTATATTCTAAGGTCATGATGATTTTGTGTTCGTCGTCTGCTATAAGTATCTTTTTCATTTTTATTTTAGATTTCAGATGTTTGACATCAGATTTTAGATTTTTAAATTTATTTTAAAACTGTAAATCATTTTTTGAATTTCATTTAATTCTGATAATAAAATGTTTACTTTTTCTTCTTTTAATAATTCTAGTTCTTTAATTAAAATAAGTTGTGTTTGGAGTTCAAAAGAAGAACCATTTGCGATTCCTAAAAAATGATTGAACTCGGTATTGCTATTTCTACCAGCGCCTTCTGCAATATTCGAAGGAATAGAAATGGCCGCTCTTTTTATTTGAGAAATTAATCCAAATTTTTCTTCATGGGGTATCTCTGTACATGCTAAATATATATTTTTTGCGAGTTGAATTGATTTTTGCCAAAAAATTAATTTTTCAAATTGATGCATGGTTATTTTATGTTTTTAATAATTGATATTCTTATATCTAATATCTCAAATCTCATGTCTCAAAATAATGTTAAAAACCACACCAATTTCTTTATTTTCTGCGGAGATTTCGCCTTTGTGCGCTTCAATAATTTTTTTACAAATGGCTAATCCTAATCCTGTTCCTATTGGTTTTCTAATGTTTTGATTTTTGGATTGATAAAACTTATCGAAAATTAGTTCTATATCTTCTTCAGGGATTTTTTTACCCGTGTTGAAAATGCTGATGTTCAGTTGACCATCTTTTTCTATAAATTTAGTTTGAATCATGCCACTTTCATCCGTGAATTTGTAGGCATTTCCTAAAATATTCTGAAAAACTTGAATCATTCTGGCTTCATCATATTCGTATTCTTTTTGGTTCAATAAATCAATTTCAGAATGATGAATATTTTTCTGTTGAATCAAATGCTGAATAGGTTTCAATGCTTTGTGATAGGTTTCTACAATATTATTTTTCTGAATATTAAGTTGAATAATTCCTGATTCTAACTTGTCTAAATACAGAATATCATTGATGATTTCGTTCAATCGGTCAGACTCAGAAATGATGTTTCCTAAAAATTCTTTTTTGATTTCGGTAGGGATTTCGTCATCATCTAACAGAATTTCGCTGGCAGCTCTAATTGCGGTGATAGGTGTTCTGAGTTCATGAGCTACAGAATCTAGGAAATCATCTTTTTGTTTGTCTTTTTCAATCAAATTGGTGTTGGCAACTTGCAAATCTTCAGAAAGTCTTCTGAGTTGTTTAGACTGTTCGGTGAGTTTTCTATTGAGGGTGATGTTTTCTTTAGATTCTTCTAAAATATTAAGCACTTCTGGCAAAGAAATTTTATCTTCTTTGGTTACACCTTCCACTAAAATTTTTGCAGAAGCAGTACCGATTCTTCCCGCCAAAAGGTTTTCTGAAAATTTAATCAAACGCGAATCTGCGGTATCGGTTTCATCGGTAATATTGTATTTTGTGTTAAAAATTTTCAGCGCTTGTTTGGTCTTTTTTTCGCCTAAAAATCTTACCAGAATTTTTTCAATATCAGAAATATTCGCTTTCCCTTTCCAGATGTATGCGCCTTCGTGATTTTGAATGTATTGGTCTATATCAATATAAATTTCTGCAAAATTCCGCTCTCTGTAATTGCCTTTTACACTTACAGAAATCACTGCAAAAAGGAAAGAATTGATTAAAATGCTCCAGAAAAAAACTTGAGCAAGGGTAGACAGATAAGGAATTCTAAAAAAATCAAGAATTTTATAATTTTCTAATGAAAATTCTGGGTTAATGGTCTGGATATATTGTGGAATAATCAAATTCACATAACAAATAATAATCCCTGCAATAATTCCAGTTACCGCACCATAATAACTACCTCTTCTCCAAAAGATAGCTCCAAAAAACGAAGGCCCCAATTGTGCAATAAGTACAAATGAAACCAAACCTACCGAGAATAAACTGGATTTGAGGATGAGGTATTTGTAGAACAGAAATGCTGAAATTATGAGTAAGAAAATGCTCACTTTTCTAATGTTGACAATATTTTTGGTGTTGAAATTTTCTGGATTTTTCTTGAAAGTGTCAATCCAGCCGTAAGGAATAATCACATTGTTCGATAGCATGACGGAAAGCGTAATACTCGAAATGATAATCATAGAAACACTGGCACTCAAACCACCTAAGAATACCATTACAGAAACCAATATATTCCCAAATTTTTGAGGAATAAGAATAGGGAAAAGCTCAGGATTTACATTTTGACCTTCAAACAAAATTCTTCCTCCCCATGCAATTGGGAATACAAAAAAATTGAAAATCAAAAGGTAAAGTGGGAATAACCAAATGGCTGTTTTCAAGTGTTTTTCCTTTCTGTTTTCTACAATTGTGGTGTGAAATTGTCTTGGCAAAAGAAAAATGGCAGACATGGAAAGGAGAGAAGTTATTGCGAAATTAATGCTTCCTTCTAATCCATTAAAAGTGTTTTTAGCGGCGAAATCTTCAAATTTTTGAGCTTGTTGATAGATGTCTTCGAAACCATTAAAAACGCCATACGTTACAAATAAACCGAGGACTACAAAGAATATCAATTTTAAGAAACTTTCTACAGCTACAGCAGAAATAATTCCCAATCTTTTTTCTGAAGCATCTACATATCTCGTTCCGTAATAAGATGAAAAAATAGCAATGAGAATCACCACATAAGTCGCAGTATCGGTAAAAACATTGTCTGAGTTTTCAGAAAGGGTAATCTGGTGAAAAGTATCAGAAATCGCTTTAATTTGGATTCCGATGTATGGAATAATCGCGAGAATACAAACGATGGAAATCAGAGCGCCAAAAGATCTGCTGTTTCCGTATCTCAAAGAAATAAAATCTGCAATTGAACTGATTTTATTGACTCTAGAAATTCTAATGATTTTATTATTGATGACAATCCAAGCGGGAATAATAATGATAGGACCGATGTAAATTGCCAAATATTCTAAACCTTGATTGGCAGCAACGCCGATGCTTCCGTAATACGTCCAAGCGGTGCAATATACCGCTAATGAAAGGGAATAAATATAAGGATTATTCGCCCAAAAATTACTCTTCTTCTTCTCTGCCCAGTAAGCAATGAAGAACAAAAGCGCTAAATAAAGCATGATGATGGCAAATAACTGTAAATTATTCATCAAATTTTTTAAATATTACAAAAGAAATGATACTTGAAGCGAGCCAGATTCCGAAAATGTAAATGTAAATGAACGGAAGCCCAAAATAGGCTTTTACCTGATTAAACAAAAGCAAAATAGGTGCATTGAACAATACAAAAAGCACCATACTTAGAATCACCAATTTTTGCTCGTGTCTTTTTTTCATTTTTCAGAAGGGTTATCTAAAAATCAGAATTGAGATTTCAGTTTTCCAATGACTGAAAAAGCTGAAATCTCTTTATCTGATACCAAAAATTATTTTTTATCGGCAGAATATTCGCCTTTCAGAGCATATAAACCGAAAGTTGCTAATCCACCTACCACAATAGGCATTAAAATAAAAACGATGATGCTCCCGAAAACCAAGTCTTCTTGTTTACCCGAAGTTATTTTTGGAATTCCTAGAACAGTCAATCCAAGGTAAGCTACCACTGCTGCTAGAGCTAGCCAAACGATACCTAATATTTTTTTTATTGCGTCCATTTTTTTGTTTTTTAAAGTTAATAAATTTTATTTAGATAATTTGAAAATGTGGTAATGTGATAATTTTAAATAGTAATAAGATTTTGAGATTGATTCACAAATGATCACATTCACAAATGATCACATTTTTAATCTTCTACATTTCTATCTTTTCCGTCTAAGTAAATTACCCCAATGATTAAACTCACTGCCGCAACGATAATTGGATACCATAAACCTTGTAAGTAATATTCTGGATTTCCGGCGTCTTTAGCCGAGGTTACCAAATAAGTAGCCACTGCAGGCAATAAACCTCCGAAGATACCATTACCAATATGATAAGGAAGCGACATAGAAGTATATCTAATTCTGATTGGGAACATTTCTACTAAGAAAGCAGCAATAGGTCCATAAACCATCGTTACGAAAACAACTTGTAAGAAAACCCAGAAAGCAAGTGTCCATTTGGTAGTGCTGTCTATTGTTTTCGTGATTTTAGTTTCTACTTTATCTTTTCCTTTTTCGTCTAGTAAAACTTTTCCGTTTTCTAGATGTTTAGTCACCACTTCTTTTACATTGCTTCCGTCTGCATAGAATTTTTGAGTAGTGTAAACAGAGTCTACTTTAGTTCCTTCTAGAACTTTAGCAGTTGCTTCAGAAGTGAATTTGTCTTTTAATTCTTGTTTTTGAGAGAAATCTCCCAGTTTAAACATTTGGTTATAAATAGGTCTGTAAGCGAAAATTGCCAATAAAAGACCAATCATCATAATTGGTTTTCTTCCTACTTTATCAGATAACCAACCGAATAACACGAATAATGGAGTTCCGATAAATAATGCGGCTGCCATTAATGAGTCTACTTGTGCAGATTCTATATTCATTACTTTTTGCATGAATGACATCGCGTAGAACTGACCAGTGTACCAAACTACACCTTGTCCCATTACAGCACCGAATAATGCTAATAAAACATATTTGAAGTTGTATTTATTCCCGAAAGATTCTTTTAGTGGATTGGTTGATGTTTTTCCTTCTTTTTTAGCTTTTGCAAAAAGTGGAGATTCTTTCATGTTTTTTCTAATGATATAAGAAACGCCCACCATTAAAATAGAAATCCAGAAAGGAACTCTCCATCCCCAATTGTCAAATTCTTCAGCAGTTAATGAACTTTTAGTCACCAAAATCACGATAAGTGAAATAAATAAACCAGAAGTTGCAGTAGTCTGAATCCAAGAAGTCCAGTAACCACGTCTGTTATGCTCTGCGTATTCTGCTACATAAGTTGCAGCACCTCCGTATTCACCACCTAGTGCTAAACCTTGTAATAAACGAAGAATTAATACTAAAACAGGTGCCATAAAACCGATGGTTTCGTAACTTGGAATACACCCGATTAAGAAAGTAGAGAATCCCATGATTAATAAAGTAACCAAGAAAGTATACTTTCTACCAATAATATCCCCTAATCTTCCGAAAAATAAAGCTCCGAAAGGTCTTACTACGAATCCAGCTGCAAAAGTAGCTAGAGTAGATAAAAATGCTGCAGTAGGATTATCTGCTGGGAAAAATTTAGTAGATAAAACTACAGCTAAACTCCCGAAAATATAGAAATCATACCATTCGATAAGCGTTCCTAGAGAAGATGCCATGATAATACTCCAAAGAGTTGAAGATTTTTTACGTTCATCTACGTAAGCATCATGCTCTACTTGTGTGTTAAATTGATGACTCATGTGTTTATTTTTTTAGTTTTGTTAATAATGTATTGAATGAAGTTTTTAGAAAGAATAAGAAGCACTTACCAGTGCGCGGAAATTTCCTACATTGGTTTCATTGTTTCCAGAAGTAGCATCAGTTTTTAAATCGCCCCAAGTTGCGGCAGTGTATTCTAATTCTGGCGAAATTTTAAATTTATTTTGCTTAAAATCTACTCTAGCAGAAGCTCTCCAAACATTGTCTACCACTCTGTTTCCAGAAACACCTCTTACATAAAGTGATTTGTAATTAGCATCTTCTAAACCACTGTTTTTAGTATATCCAAAGAAAACTCCAGGAGCTACATTCGGTTTATTACTCGCAATGTCTACCCAAAAAGCTGAGGTTTTAGTAGGTTTGTAAGAATCTATTCCGTTGGTTTCTGCATAAGAAGCATAACCTCCAAGCATCACTAAATGATGCAAATTTCCACCAGAAATTCCATAGAATTTTGCAACTACATTTTCATTAGAATATTTAAAATATCCCATGAGCATGGTAGAATTGAGTTTTTCATCAGAAGCCAATCCTCCACTGGTAATCACAGGTTTTAAAGATTGATATTCTGCACCTACACCTGCAATTACATTTTTGGTTTTGTATTGCAATTGTGCGTGTAAAGTAGGAGTTGTAGAATTAAAACTAGGAGAGTTATTAGCGTTTCCAGAAACTACAGGAGCTTGAAATTCTCTGTCTTTGTAAGCGACTAAATCTAAAGAAAGATTTGAGGTTAAACTTTGTCTGAATCGAATTTGACCAACCCAGCCAAAAGGATTAAACATAATTCCCGTGCTGAAATTGGCAACTCCCGGGAAAACTTCAGGAACAAAAGAAGGATACCAAGTCTGTCCTAAAGTAAGGGAAGATTTTTCCCAAGCCAATTGTGCATAAGCATGTCTTAATCTGAAAAGACCAATGCTTTCTTGAGTGTTTCCAAAGAAGTCACCTTCTAATTTTCCACTCGCTTTTGCGCCCCAAACATTGGGACCTTTAAAATTTAAACCCAATCGAGAAACTACTGATAAAAAATTACTGGCACCAGTAGCATTAATATCATCACCATTTGCATCTAATTTTTTGTCTAAAGGATAAAGGTTGAGATGGTATTCTCTCACCTGTGCAGACTGTCTCGAATCGAAAATATAATCTGCTCTTGCAAAACCATAGAGACTTACATCCCATTCTTTTGGTTTCTCCTGAGAGAATAATGCATTGCTAAATAATAAACTAGCAATACCAGCGAAGATTAATTGAGTTTTCTTCATAATATTAAACAGTTTTTTGTGATTTTAACATGGCTAAACTGATAATAAAAAAAACTCTGTAAAAATTTTGTATATATTTTTGTAAATAAGTATAGTTACTTTTTAAAACGTTCCCATTTTATCATCATAAACTTATCTCCGAATTCAGTAATGATGAGCCCAGATCCTTTCAAATTTTCTTCATTTCTGATGTATTCTGCCAATTCTATTTGTTTGAAAACCTTATAAGTAGCATGAAAATCAGAATGTGGTGGTTTTTTAATATTGTATTCCTTAATCCAAGAACTGATGGTGACATGTGAAATGCCCAAGATGCGCTCTATTTCTCGTAAACTAAGGCCTTCTAAATAGAGTTGTAAAGCTTTCGTTACATAGTAATCATCTATCTTTTTGCCAATTTTATTCACGGTAAAATAGTAATTGCAATTTCTGCAAAAATAGCGCTGTTTTCCTTTAACAATGCCACTTTTCACGATTTCTGAGTTTTCGCATTTTGGGCAACAATTTATTTTCATATATACGTTTTTAGCAAAGATATACTTATTTTGCAATAATAATGTTAAAAAGATTTAATTTTTTCTAAAAATTTTGAAGGCAAAAACTTAATCTGTATATTTGCATCCAATGAAAACGATAAATTTTTTATTGAACATAAATATCGGACTTCAATCCGACGGACAAAATATTTTTATTTATTGAAAACGAAGCTGTTGGGGCTTCGTTTTTTTTGTTTAAAACCATAGTATCATGATTAAATTATCCAGATTGTCACTAGAAAGCGTTGAAAAACTATTACATCAAGCGCTAGAATTCGCAAACGGCAAAACAGTAAAGGCCAAATCAGACATTTTTGTAGCGAATCTTTTTTTTGAAGACAGTACCAGAACGAAAATAAGTTTTGAGGTGGCTGAGAAAAAATTAGGATTAAATGTAGTACATTTTGATGAGTCTAAAAGTTCTATCAATAAAGGCGAAAGTCTTTTAGATACCATTAAAACGCTGGAATCAATTGGGATAAACCTTTCCGTAATAAGACACCAAAAAACCAGATTTTATGATGAAATAAAAGACGTGAAAATGGCAGTGGTAAATGCTGGAGACGGAATTGGGCATCATCCAAGTCAAGCTTTACTGGATTTAATGACCATAAAACAAGAATTTGGTGAAATCAAAGATTTAAAAATAGGAATCGTAGGAGATATTAAACACAGTAGAGTAGCTAATTCTAATGCCACTACATTAAGAAGATTAGGAGCAAAAGTGTATTTTTCTGGACCAAGAGAATGGTTTGATGAAGGAAGTTTAATGAACGGAACCTACAGAGATTTAGACGCAATGATTACCGATGTAGATGTGCTTATTTTATTAAGAATTCAGCACGAAAGACATGATGAAAAAATGAAATTGACGCCTCAAGATTATCTCAAAAAATATGGTCTTACCAAAGAGCGTGAGCAAAAAATGAAACCAAATGCCATCATCATGCATCCTGCACCAATCAACAGAGGAGTAGAAATAGACAATGATTTGGTAGAATGTGAACGTTCTAGAATCTTTAAACAAATGCAAAATGGAGTATTTGCAAGAATGGCCATCTTGAAAAAAGTGTTAGAAGAGAGAGGTTTTGAATTTGAATAAATTAATACAGATAAAAGTGAAAAGTCAGAGTAATACTGCTCTGAAAATCTATTAAAAAGGAATGAAAAAGAAATTAATTTTAGAATCAGGTGAAGTTTTTCACGGACAAGGTTTTGGTGCAAATACCGATACTGAAGGAGAAGTGGTGTTCAATACCGGGATGACTGGTTATCAAGAACTCATTTCAGACCCTTCATATTGCGGTCAAATTGTAACCATGACTTACCCATTAATTGGTAATTACGGAATTAATAGAGATGATTTCGAAAGTATTGAGCCCGCAATCAAAGGCTTAATCGTGAGGGAACTGTGTGATTTTCCTTCTAATTTCAGAAGTCAATTGTCTTTAGATGAATTTTTTGCCAAAAAAAAGCTATCAGGAATTTCAGGGATTGATACCAGAAAACTGACTAGAATTATCAGAAATCACGGGGTTTTAAAAGGAAAAATTGTAGATGAAAATGCAGATGAAACAGCAGTAATTGCTGAACTGAAGTCTAAAAATTTCCCAACCAATCAAGTAGAGCAAGTTTCTACCAAAACGCCTTATGCAAGTCCGGGAAGAGGTTTCAAAGTGGTTTTAGTGGACTTTGGTTCTAAATTAGGCATCATCAGAGAACTTTCGCAGAGAGATTGTGACATCATCGTGGTATCTCAAGATACAACTGCAGATGAGATTCTATTAATGAATCCAGATGGAGTAATGCTTTCTAACGGTCCTGGTGATCCACAAGATGTAAAAGGTGCTTCAGAATTAATCAATGGTTTACTGGGGAAAGTTCCAATTTTCGGAATTTGTTTAGGTCACCAGTTAATTGGTTTGGCTTGTGGAGCAAAAACCTATAAATTAAAATTCGGTCACAGAGGTGGAAATCACCCAGTTCTAGATTTAAAAACAGGAAAAGTAGCGATTACTTCTCAGAATCACGGTTATGCTATAGACGAAGAATCTCTAGAAAATACCGATTTAGAAGTAACACACATCGCTCTGAATGACAAAACAAACGAAGGGGTTCGTCATAAGAAATATCCATGTTTTTCGGTACAATATCACCCAGAAGCAAGTCCAGGTCCAGAAGATGCCAATTATCTTTTTGATGAGTTTGTGGAAATGATGGAAGAGTTTAAAAAAGCCAAGTAAAAAGAGCCAAGTAAAAAGTAAAAAGAGCCAAGTTTTATAAAATTTATGAAGAGGAGATACTTTTTTATTTAAAATTAACAAAATAAGCCACGAAGTGGCGCAAGAAATACCCAAGTGCAAAGCGCTTGGAAAATAAATTCAAACAATGATAATAACCACAAAGTTTGTCTTTCCATAGGAATTTAAGTTATGAGTTTAAAAATAATGGAACTCAAATTATCTTACGAACAAAAACTGAAAAAGAAGAAATAAAAATAGAAATAAAATCTGATGTCTTAAATCTGACATCTGAAATCTAATAAAGAATGAAAAGAACAGATATTAAAACCATTTTAGTAATAGGAAGCGGCCCAATTATCATCGGGCAAGCTGCAGAATTTGACTATGCAGGAACTCAAGCTTGCCTTGCATTAAAAGAAGAAGGTTACAAAGTAATCCTCATCAATTCTAATCCTGCAACCATCATGACCGATGTAGAAATTGCAGACAAAGTTTATATAGAGCCTATTTCTCTTCCATTTGTAAGTCATATCATCAGAAAAGAACGTCCAGATGCACTTTTGCCAACTTTGGGTGGACAAACTGGATTGAACATGGCGGTAGAATTACAGAATTCTGGAATTTTAGAAGAATGTGGAGTAGAAGTTCTAGGAACTAAACTTTCTGCCATCAATAGAGCAGAAGACAGAGACTTGTTCCGTGAATTAATGAGAGAATTAAACGAGCCCGTTCCAGATTCTGATATTGTAAATACAGTAGAAGGCGCGTTAGCTTTTGCAGAAAAAATAGGTTATCCAGTAATTGTTCGTCCTGCTTTTACCATGGGTGGAACAGGTGGTGGAATCGCTCATGATGAATATCAACTGACAGAAATTGCAGAACTTGGACTGAAATATTCTCCAGTGACTCAATGTTTAATTGAAAAATCAATTGCAGGGTTTAAAGAAATAGAATACGAAGTAATGCGCGACAAAAACGATAATGCTATCGTGGTTTGTAACATGGAAAACATAGATCCAGTAGGTGTTCATACTGGAGATTCTATTGTAGTTGCGCCTTCGCAAACGCTTTCTGATAGAGAATATCAAATGCTCAGAAATGCTTCACTCAAAATCATCAGAGCTCTCGGAATAGAAGGAGGTTGTAACGTACAGTTGGCTTTAGACCCTCATTCTTTCAATTATTATATCATCGAAGTAAATCCTAGAGTTTCTAGAAGTTCGGCTTTAGCAAGTAAAGCAACAGGTTATCCAATTGCGAAATTAGCCGCTAAAATTGCAGTAGGACTTACTTTAGACGAAATGCTTAATCCAGTGACTGGAAAAACTTATGCTTGTTTCGAGCCTGCTCTGGATTATGTGGTAACTAAAATTCCTAGATTCCCATTTGATAAATTCGAAACTGCTGACAGAAGACTTTCTACCCAAATGAAAGCAACGGGTGAAGTAATGGCGATTGGTAGAAGTTTTGAAGAATCATTAATGAAAGCCATTCGTTCTTTAGAAACAGGATTGCAACATTTAGGATTAAAAACCAAACCTGCACTTGCCTTAACAGACGAAGATATCGAACGCAGAATTAGAGTGTGTGATGACGAAAGATTATTCATCATCGGCGAAGCTTTAAGAAGAGGTTATGATTGGGAAACCATCGTAGAATGGAGTGAAATAGATAAATTCTTTGTTTGGAAATTCAAAAAACTGATTGATTTTGAAAAAACCATTGCGGAAAATAAATTCAACAAAGAAATATTACTGGAAGCGAAAAGATTAGGCTTCTCAGACATTAATATCGCACATCTTTGGGAAACAGACCACAGAGAAATCTTCAAGTTCAGAAAAGAAAACGGAGTAATGCCAGTTTACAAAATGGTAGATACTTGCGCCGCAGAATTTGAATCTGCTACTCCTTATTTCTACGGAACGTATGAAGAAGAAAACGAGAGCATTCCTTCTGATAAAGAGAAAATCATCGTTTTAGGTTCTGGTCCTATCAGAATTGGTCAAGGAGTAGAATTTGATTACGCTACCGTTCATTCAGTTTGGGCGATTAAACAAATGGGTTACGAAGCGATTATCATCAATAATAATCCAGAAACGGTTTCTACAGATTTCTCGATTTCGGATAAGCTATATTTCGAGCCTTTAACAGAGGAAGATGTAATGAACATCATAGAACTCGAAAAACCAAAAGGAGTGATTGTACAGTTTGGTGGACAAACTGCAATCAACCTTGCAGATAAATTAGCAGCTCATGGAGTAGAAATTCTGGGGACTTCTCTAGAAGATTTAGACAGAGCCGAAAACAGAGATAAATTCGAACATGCACTGCAGGAATTAGGCATTCCACAACCATTGGGTAAAACGTGTTTCTCTAAAGAAGAAGCAATTAAAATTGCCAATGAAATCGGATTCCCAGTTTTAGTGAGACCAAGTTACGTTCTGGGAGGAAGAGCAATGGAAATCGTATACAACGATGCCGAACTAGACCATTACATGGAACATGCGGTAGATGCAAGTCCAGAACACCCAGTTTTAGTAGACCGTTACCTCACCGGAAAAGAAGTAGAAGTAGATGCAATTTGCGATGGTGAAACCACCGTAATTCCAGGAATTATGGAACATATTGAAAGAGCGGGAGTTCACTCAGGAGATTCTATTGCAGTATATCCTCCACAAACGCTTACTCCAGACCAAATTGCAACACTGGAAGATTATACCAAACGTTTAGCAAAAGGGTTGAAAGTAGTAGGTTTAATGAATATTCAGTATGTAATTTCTGATGGAAATGTCTACGTGATTGAGGTAAATCCGCGTTCATCGAGAACCGTTCCTTTCTTGTCAAAAATTACAGAAGTTCCAATGGCGAATTTAGCGACCAAAGCTATTCTCGGAGCAAATCTGAAAGATTTAGGTTACAAAGATGGATTGGTTCCAAATAAAGAAGGAATTTTTGTAAAAGTACCAGTCTTCTCATTCAGTAAATTAACAAGAGTAGATGTAACACTAGGACCAGAAATGAAATCTACAGGAGAAGTAATGGGCAAAGATTCTACGCTAGAAAAAGCCTTGTACAAAGGTTTAATCGGTGCAGGTAGAAAAGTGCCTTTACATGGTTCTATCTTATTTACCATAGATGATGTGAACAAGCCAGAAGCTGCAAGATTAGCAAAAAGATTCTACGATATCGGTTTCAAAATTTGGGCAACCAGAGGAACTTCTAGATATTTTAACGAACTCAATATCCCAACCAAAATTGGATATAAAATAGAAGAAGAAACAGAGAACTTAATCAGTTTAATCCAAAAAGGAAAAGTACAATATGTAGTGAATACCACTACTAAAGGAAAACAATCGATGAATGACGGGTTCTTAATCCGTAGAACTTCGGTAGAAAATGGCGTTCCTTGTCTTACCAGTATGGATACTGTAGAAGCAATGCTCAAAGTAATCGAAAGCATGACTTTCAAAATGGAAGCAATGTAAATCTGCTTTGTCAAAGTTTTTGCGAAGCAAAGAAATCTTTGACAAAGTTTTTAATAGATAACCTCTAAGATTTTATTTCTTAGAGGTTTTTTTTATATTTGAAATAGAAAAATAACTAAATGAATAGAAAGTTTTTAAGAATGGTTTTTTTAGTTAGAACTGTTTTGCAATACAATGGTAAATTTAATCGTGAAGATATTATTGATGAGATATTAAAGAGGTTTAAAGCCTATGAAGATATTGAAATACTTAGAATGGATGAATATCCTATTTCAACTTTTGATAAAGATAAGAAAGCAATTAAAGATGCATGGAAAATTGATTTGGAATATAAAAATAATCTGTACTATATAAATACTAATTTTGAAAGTGTGTTTCAAAACGATATACTTAATTCTTTGATTTTTCTTTCATCAATTAATACAGATATGTTGCTTCCTAGTTATGTAATTACTGAGACTAGAAAAAATACAGGTATGGAATATTTTCATACTATTTCATCTGCTATAGAAAAAAATCTTTGTCTCAAAATTTCTTATTTTGATTATGTAACAGAAAATGAAAATGAAAAATTAATAAATCCATATCGTCTGAAGCAAAAAGATTTTAAATGGTATGTTTTGGCTAAAGATATAAATGATGGCGCAATTTCTTTTAAAAGTTATGCACTAGAAAGAATTAGAACAATTGATATTTTGGGAAAATTTAAATCAGATTTAAGTATAGATTTTGAAACCCCCTACAAAGATTCAATTGGTATGTTTACTAATGAATTTCCTACAAAGGTTGTGGTAGAATACGATCATAGAGATGGTAATTATTTGAAAGCTAATCCTATTCATCATTCCCAAAAAATTCTATCACAAAAAGAGAACCGAATTACTTTTGAGTTTTTTATAAAACCAAATGAAGATTTTATAATGGAACTTTTGAAACGTTCTTGGTCTTTAAAAGTGATAGAACCTATTTTTCTAAAACAGAAAATTATGAATTATTGGAAATTGGCTTTGGAAAGAAATGAATGAATCTATTTTTTATTTGTCAGTTTTAAGGATTTTATAATTTTATAAGATATTTTATCTTCTTTGTCATTTTCATCAAAAAACTCATTGTTTTCAAATTTTAATATTTTGATATGTCTATTTTTAGCGCTAGAATTACAATTTGAAACAATACAAATTCTATAATTTTCTTGATTTTCTTGTAATTTATTATATTCATTTTCGCTTAAATTTATAGAATAAAATTTTCCATTAAGTCCTTTAACCTCAAGTAATAATTTTATGTTACCAATTGTTGTTTCTAAATCCCAACCACAGTTTTTTAATTCTACACTCTCTACTTTGTAGCCTTTTTTTTCATAAAAAGCTTTAATATCATCTATTGCTTGTTTTTCACTCCTTTTCGCTTTTTTTTCGTTATTTTTTCTATCAAATACATTATAATTGTTTGGATCTAGATTTTTAAATTCAACAAATCTTTTCAAATAGGTTTTTTCATTTTTTTCAAACCTAGTATTTTTATCCATCGAATTTAAGAATGTATCGATATCTGAAGTACTTTGTTCAAAAAAAGAACTAAGTTTATTTCTTTCTATATAACGATTAATTCCCTTAAGATAGTTATTTGCAAAAATCAAAGTATCTTTGATAGTGGAGTCGGATTTACTTGGATAAATATTTTTTAACCAATCTTCGAATTGTTTCTCACTCATAGTATGAATTTTTATTAAACAAATTTAGTGAAAATTTCTGTCAAAATCAATTACATTTCCTAAGTTGTTTCGGTAAAAAAACACGCCGTTATAAAAAATATTTTGTTCTGATTTTGGGATAACTATACTTATAAAATTACATCCAAGAATGTTTTCTGCTTTTATTATAATTTTTTTTGCAAAATCCTTATAAATACAGGAAATCAGTCTATTAAAGATATACTCATAAGATATAATGTTTTCTTTTGCAGAATAATTGTCAAAGCTAGATTTTTGCCCAATAATAATTGTTCCACCATCAGAATTTGCAAAAGCACAGATGCTTTCTAATAACAATTCAATGTCAGATTTTCTATTTTTTATTTTAAATTCTATGAATTCTATTTCCTTAGGAGATTTCCCCAAAATTTTATTTTTTTTAGAAACTTCTTCCAATCTTCTACCCATAAAAAGAATGTAAGAATGTTTATTTTCAAAATTAATTTTCAATAGATCAAAGTACTTTTTTTCTATTTTTTTTCCCTGTTCTATGTGTCTTTTCAGAATTTCATTTAAAGAAAAATGAATATTAATAAGATACATTTGGTTTTCTTTATCAGCCAAGTCATATTTTTTTACATCTTCATTAATTCTAATATAGATAGAGATGCCTTTTAAATAATTCTCGGGATTTTTATAGATAATTTTGCTTGTTTTTTCATCTCGCCATATTTCTCCTTCTCGTTCTAAAACATTTATTGCTGCTTCGTAATATTCAAAGGCTTTTTCTCTTGCAAAAAGAATGTCTTGATTTGTAAATACTTGTTGATGTATTCTCCTTAAACCAGAATTATTGGTGATAAATTGAGTTTTTACAACATAGCTAATAAGAGGTAATTTAGTTTCCATAGTTTAGATAATATTGATAATTTCTTGTAATTCAGGATTTATATATTTTATTTCGAAAATTTCTGTAAGTGTTGTTTGTTCATCTACTTCTGTTAGTCCTTTATTGTTTCGGATGTATAATTTTCCTTGTTTCGAATAGATTAGTTCTTCAGCATAATAATTTTCATAGCAAAAAACTTCATAATTTATTGCATCAATTTCTAAAGAATCATAATGCTTTAATTTATTCTCAGAATCATAAGCTTTTTCTAAAATTTTTAAAACTCTAATTTTAAAACCCGAATTTTTTTTAGGAATGAATAGATATTTATTTAAATAAAAAGAATTAAGAAAGGAAAGATATATTTTTTCTATATCATTAAAATTTTCTGTTAACAAAATCTCTTTTTGGTATAAATTTTCTTTATCATAAAAAAGTTGTTTTAATTCTCTTTTCTTAATCTGGTTAAAAAAGTTGTTTTTAGAAATGACAGGACGTAATTCTAAATTATTGGAATCTAAAAAATCTTTTAAAATTTTTATTTCTAAATTAATTGATTGATGATCTGTGTTTTTGAAATCTAAAATGCATTCTTTTATATTATATTTTGAGCTAGATAACATTATCCTCAGAAAACCATAATTTTCAAGTATTTCTTGACCATTATTTCTAATTCTATAGGCATCCCACATTATATAATCATTGTAAGAATATTGAATAGAGTACTCTGAAATTTTTTCAAAATCTAAAATTTGTGTATTTTCTAAACAAGGTAAATCTTCTTTCTTTTCAATTTTTTTTAATTCCAAAGAATTATTATCTGTGAAAAAATTAATAGTGATAATTTCTGTTTCAATAGCTTTTTTAATAACATCTGATAAATAGATTAAAGCTTTTTCCCTTGCAATCCTGGGATTTGAATCTTTAAATTCTCTTGTTTCATAATTTAATAATAAATTAAGTATTGCTGGTATTTCTACTGTGTAAATATAGTTATCCATCTCTGTAATTTTTTGCAAAGAAAATTAATTTAACTACCAAAAACAGGTAGTTTACAATTTGCACACAAAAAAACTTAAAGGTTTTTTGTTTGAAAAATATTATCTTTATCAAAAATTAAAAATATGAAATCGCCACTATGGTAAACCCAATACCAATGATGATTCAGCCATTACATTTGACTTTTAAAAAACAATAAATATTTATATATGAAAAAACTGATATTTTCTTTAGCATTGGCAGTAAGTGTACACGCTTTTGCTCAGCAATATAACATTCCAGCTGTAAGCCCAAGACAAACCGTAGAACAGCAATTTTCGGTGACCAAAATCTCTATAGAATATGGTAGACCAGCGGTAAAAGGAAGAAAAGTCTTCGGAGAATTGGTTCCTTTCGGTCAAGTTTGGAGAGCTGGAGCCAATGAAGCTACCAAAATTACTTTTGGTCAAGAAGTGCTTTTTGGCGGTCAAAAAGTGAAAAAAGGAACCTACGCTTTGTATGTACTTCCTCAAGAAAAAGAATGGAAAATCATTTTAAACAGAGGGGTTAACAATTGGGGAGCTTATACCTATGATGCAAAAGACGATGTAGCAACCACTACCGTTCCTGTAAAAATGATGAACGGAAAAATGGAACGTTTCACCATTAATTTCGAAGATATTACAGACGAAAAACTGAATTTGGTTTTCGAGTGGGACAAAACCAGAGCAGATGTTCCGGTAGAAATTCTAAATGTAGAAGAAACGCTACAGATTATCGATAATCTGAAAGCCATCAAAAAAATAGAAAGCGACATCAAAAAGAAAAACGAACCGAAAAAGTAATTTTTGGGCGCGTCCTTTTTTTGCCAACGCTAAAAACGCTTTTAGAAATTTATCTAAAAGCGTTTTTTCATCCACCGAAAAAAGGTCGGTCTTCGTGTAGTCGCTTTTTTTAATTTTTTAGAAAAAAATTAAAAAGAGCTCCAACAATACACTTCGCCCTCGCGCAAATCCAACAGAATTTTAAATGTTTGTCTCTCTTAGCAGTAATCGAAGAGTTACATCTCACATCCAACATCTAAAATCTAAAATCAAAAATGCTTGTTCATTTTTCGGTTGTATCATCCATTCCTAAAAATTTACATTTGCATTACTTTGTCAAAGTTTTAAAATCTTTGACAAAGTTTATCATATCTTTTTTCAATCATTATATATCAATCATCATTTATGAATTTACCTAACGATATCATGTATAATGCTTCTTTCAATAAAGATGCAAGTTTCGAAGGCGTTTTTTGGATGGGCGTAAAAACTACGGGAATTTTCTGTAGACCAACTTGTACTGCCCGAAAACCAAAACCCGAAAATGTAGAATTTTTCAGCAATACCAAAGATGCCATTTTAAAAGGATATCGTCCATGTAAGGTTTGTAAACCATTAGAAAAACTGAACGAAACCCCGAAATATATTCAGGAAATTATAGATGAATTGGTAGAAAATCCTTCTTTGAAGTTCAAAGATTACGACTTGGTAAAACGTGGAATAGAACCTGCAACAATGAGACGTTGGTTTCTGAAAAATCACGGAATCACGTTTCAGGCGTATCAAAGAATGTTCAGAATTAATTCTGCATTTAAGAAAATTCAACAAGGAGAAACCGTAACGGAAACCGCTCTAGAAAGTGGCTACGAAAGTTTAAGTGGTTTTACCGAAAGTTTCAAAAATATTTTCGGAGTGTCTCCTAAAAATT
The DNA here is from genome assembly GCF_041431305.1 of Cloacibacterium sp. Arc13. Lineage (NCBI taxonomy): Bacteria > Pseudomonadati > Bacteroidota > Flavobacteriia > Flavobacteriales > Weeksellaceae > Cloacibacterium > Cloacibacterium sp. Arc13. The sequence goes on along the minus strand of NZ_JASMRM010000006.1, from coordinate 114,128 downwards.
CTAAAAATCAGAAAGTAATTGATTTAAAACGCATCGAAACACCTCTTGGAACCATGTATGCCGCTGCAACGGATGAAGGAATTTGTATGCTAGAATTTACAGACAGAAAAATGCTGGAAACCGAACTGAAACACCTCTCTAAATCCTTAAATGCCAATATTATTCAAGGAGAAAACTCTCATTTTAAAATTTTAGAAGAACAACTTACCGAATATTTCGAAGGAAAAAGAAAAGAATTTACCGTTCCGCTTCATTTTGTGGGTTCAGATTTTCAGAAATCAGTTTGGGAAGTTTTGATGAAAATTCCCTATGGTGAAACATGGAGCTATGCGAAACAATCTGAAATTTTGGGAGATAGCAAAAAAGTAAGAGCAGTGGCAAATGCCAATGGAATGAATAAAATATCCATCTTGGTTCCTTGTCACAGAGTGATTGGAAGTGATGGAAATCTTACAGGTTATGGCGGTGGAATTTGGCCAAAACAAAAACTCCTAGAATTAGAAGGCGCTATTCTATTCTAATTATTTATATTTTTTCAATTAAAACTTCGGTTTTAAATAGATAGTATCAATTCTTTTGATTTCTGTAACACTTGTTACAGAGCGGTTTTTCAGAAAAATTCAATTTTGCATTTAATAAAGATCAACAGAGTCTTTTTTAACCCAATAAATTGAGAATTTCTATGAAAAGCATTTGTCCAAATACCTTTCAAACGATGATAAACGAAACCATTCAATTGGTAGACGTTAGAGAACGCTATGAATTTGAATTGTATAAAATGAATCTTCCTATCGTAGAAAATCTTCCCTTCAGCGAGATAGAAGAGTTATGGTCACATTTTGAAGCTGATAAGAAAATCGTTTTGGTTTGTAATAACGGTGTGAGAAGTAAAAGTTTTGCTAAATATTTGGAAGACAGAGGCTTTAATCAGATTTACTATTTAGAAGGTGGTTTGGTAAAATGGCAACAAAATAATTTACCTCTTCTTGGAAATCCACCAGAAATCATTTCACATTCCCTTTCTATAACTGGAGAGTGTTCTAACTAATTTTTTATGAAATTTCCAGTTTTAAATGTCTGCGATTTAGTGAATAATGAAAAAAATATTCAAAACTACATTATTCATGATTTGAAGGAATTGCTTCATGAAGATATTTACCTTCCTAAAAAACCGCACCGTCATACTTTTTATCAAATTCTCTATATAGAGAAGGGTTCGGGTATTCATAAAATTGATTTTGAAGATTACGAAATCCAAGATAATTCTGTTTTTTTTCTTAGACCTGGTCAAGTTCACGATTTAGTTTTTAACCATAAAAATACTAAAGGTTTTCTTATAAATTTTAATGAAAATTTATTCAATCAATTTCTTTTACAAGCAAATTTCATTGATCAATTACCTCTATTTAGTAAAAGTGGTAAGAATTGTTATCATCAGATTCAAAATAATCAAAGGGATATAAAATATGCTTTCGCAAAAATTTTAGATTTTAATGATGGAAGTTATAAATATTCATCAGAACTTATAAAATTGTGCATTTTGGAAATTTTACTATTAATTTCTGAAGATGTAAAATCACTGAACCAAACTAATTTTAATTATACTCAAAATAATTTAGTAAGAAAATTTGAAGGATCACTTGAAAAGTATTTCAAAGAAGAACATTATCCCAAATTTTATGCAGATCAATTAGCTGTTACTCCAAATTATCTAAATTCCGTTTGTAAATTTATTACGGGTAAAACAGCTGGTGAAATGATTAGAAACAGAATCATCTTAGAGGCTAAGAGATTATTGGTTAATACTCAATCTACCATTTCGCAGATTGCTTTTGAGCTTAATTTTGAAGACAATTCCTATTTTACTAAATTCTTTAAATCTAATGCGGGAGTTTCTCCAATAGATTTTAGAAAAAATCTAAATAAATAATTATTACCATTTTCCCCGTTTTGTAAGCCAAGAAGTTTGAGCGTTTCTAGCTTAACTTTGTATTGTGAAAATTAAAGTTTTTTTTATCATAAATTTTTGATTTTTCAACAATGCAAGCTTTCTATAACTTTTTATTGTATCCTTTTATCGAGTTGCTAAAACTCTATAAACATGGTTTTAGCATTATGTCAAAAGAAAGTAAATCTCTTTGGATTATTGCTGTTGTTAAACTATTTATCATGTTCGGGATTCTTAAGATGTTTTTCTTTAAGGATTTTCTTAAAACTAATTTTGAGAGTAACGAACAAAGAATAGAATATTTGCAAAATACTTTGACAAAAATTAAAAAATAGAAATATTACAACGATGAATTATATAGATTGGGAACTCGTCAATTGGAGCAGAGCGCAATTTGCACTTACAGCAATGTACCATTGGCTTTTTGTTCCGCTAACTTTAGGAATTACCTTTATCATTGCCATCATGGAAACCATTTATGTGAAAACAGGCGATGAAAAGTGGAAAGAAATCACCAAATTTTGGATGAAGCTTTTCGGAATTAATTTCGCAATTGGTGTTGCCACAGGAATTATTATGGAATTTGAATTCGGAACCAATTGGAGTAATTACTCTTGGTTTGTAGGTGATATTTTCGGCGCACCGTTAGCGATTGAAGGAATTATGGCGTTCTTTATGGAAAGTACTTTTATCGCAGTAATGTTTTTTGGTTGGGACAAAGTAAGCAAGAAATTTCACCTACTTTCGAGTTGGTTGGTTGCATTAGGTTCTAATCTTTCTGCATTGTGGATTTTGGTAGCAAACGGTTGGATGCAACATCCAGTCGGAATGGAATTTAATCCAGATACGATGCGAAACGAAATGGTAGATTTTTGGGCCGTTCTCATGAATCCAGTGGCTGTAAATAAATTTCTACACACCGTAATTTCCTCTTATATCGTTGCTTCTCTTTTTGTGGCGGGAGTTAGTGCATGGTTTATTTTGAAAGAAAAAGATGTAATCCTTGGTAAAAGAAGTATTCTTGTTGCTACAATTTTTGGCTTATTAGCAAGCATAGGAACCATGTGGAGTGGTGATGAATCTGCAAGACAAGTTGCCAAAACTCAACCGATGAAATTGGCAGCTATGGAAGGTTTGTATCAAGGTGATAGAAGCGCTCCTCTTATTGCAATGGGAATTTTCGGAGATCCTGAAAAAGATGAACACCATAGAGAAAAATTCATTTTTGAAGTAAAAATTCCAATGGCTTTGTCTTATTTGGCTTTTCTTCAAGGTGATGCTTTTGTTCCAGGAATTAATGATTTGGTTCACGGAAATAAAAAAGAAGGAATTGTTTCTTATCAAGAAAGAATTAACAGTGGTAAAATCGCCATTGATGCACTCGGGAATTACATTAAATTCAAAAAATCTGGAGATTTGGTCAATGCTGAAGCAGCACTCAAAACATTTAGAGCTCACGAAAAAGATTTCGGGTATGGGTATTATTTCGGGAAAGACCCTCACATGCTCATTCCGAATGTGAAAATGAGTTTTTATTCTTTTCACATTATGGTGATTTTAGGAACTTGGTTTTTGGTGTTGTTTGCGTTACTTTTTTATAAAATGATCAAAGGAAATTTAGAAAAAAGCAGAACACTTTTGAGACTTACGCTTTGGAGCATACCTTTCGGTTATGTTGCTTCACAAGCAGGTTGGATTGTAGCTGAAGTAGGAAGGCAACCTTGGACAATACAAAATCTTTTGCCCAATATTGCGGCGGTTTCGCAGATTGATGCGTATAGTGTGCAAATTACATTTTTCCTTTTCTTAATCATATTTACTACACTTTTAATTGCAGAAATTAAAATTATGCTTTCTGCAATCAGAAATCGTTCAGCACATTAATTTTAGGAAATAGAATTTTAACTTTTAAATTTTACGAAATGTTTTCATTTTTAGATTATAGCGGTTTACAGCATTATTGGTGGATGATTGTTTCGCTTCTTGGTGCTTTGTTGGTTTTTATGTTATTTGTTCAAGGCGGACAAACCCTCATCTTTTCACTTGCCAAAACCGAAAAAGAAAAGACGATGCTTCTGAATGCAACGGGTAGAAAATGGGAGATTACTTTCACTACTTTGGTTACTTTTGGTGGAGCGTTTTTTGCATCTTTTCCATTGTTTTATTCTACCAGTTTTGGTGGTGCTTATTGGGTTTGGATGGCGATTCTTTTTGCCTTCATTATTCAAGCGGTTTCGTATGAATTCAGAAGCAAGGCCAATAACTTTTTGGGAACTAAAACGTTCGATATTTTTCTTTTTTTGAATGGAGTTTTAGGGAGTATTTTACTAGGTGTTGCCGTTTCTACATTTTTCACCGGTGCCGAATTTTCGGTGGAGAAAAGTAATATCATCAATCAAAATTTACAAAAAATGCCGATTATTTCTTCATGGGAAACTCCATTTCACGGGTTAGAAGCAATTTGGACAGTAGAAAAACTCGCATTTCTTCAAAATATAAGTTTAGGATTTGCCATTTTTTTCTTGGCAAGGGTTTTAGCGAATTTATATTTTCAGAAAATTATTGATAATGATAATATTCAAAAAAATTCTATTAAAAGTTTGAAAATAAATAGCGTTTTGTTCTTGGTTTTCTTTCTTTTTTGGTTGATAAGATTATTGTTTATCGATGGTTTTGCTGTAAATCCTAGCAATCAAAAAGTTTCTATGGAAGCTCACAAATATTTGAACAATTTCCTCGAAATGCCTTTTGTTTTAGTTGTATTTTTACTTGGAGTAGTAATGGTTTTGGTGGGAATTTTCGTCAATGTATTTCAAAAAAGCAAAAACGGAATTTGGTTTTCAGGAATTGGCACAGTTCTTACTGTTTGGATGTTGCTTATTAATGCAGGTTTCAATAATACGGCGTTTTATCCATCAACTTATAATTTGCAAAATTCGCTCACAATTTACAACTCTTCTTCCAGTGAATTTACTTTGAGAACGATGAGTTATGTTTCGTTGTTAGTACCTTTTGTTTTGGCTTATATCGCTCTTGTTTGGAAGAAATTAGATGCCAAAAATATTTCCGAAAAAGATTTAGAAGAAACAGAAGCACACGTTTATTAAACGATTTTACGATTTAACAACTTTACACTCATTAAAATGTACACCAAAGAAATTATACAATTCATCAGTTTGCCAATCATGATTTACGTTTCATACAGAATCACTTTCTGGCTTTTTAAAAAATTAGAAAAAGAAAATAAATTAAACTAAAAATGAAAATTGCAATCCCAACCAACGACAGGAAAACCATTGCAGCTCACACAGGAAAATGTAGAGAATTTGCATTTTTTGAAATAGAAAATGGGAAATTAATTTCAGAAAAATTCGAAGAAAATCTTCATGCTCATCATCACGAAGACGGTTGCTGTAATCATCATCATGCTCATGATAGTAATGAAAAAAAACATCATCATCATGCCAAAATCCTTACTCAACTTTCGGGAGTAGATAAATTCTATTATTACGGAATGGGAATGGGTTTACGCAATGAATTGACGGAGAATCATATCAATTTCGAAAAAGCAAAGTATTTTGAAATTGGAGAAATTATTGAAAATTTAAATTTTTAAAAATTATTAATAAAAAATGCTTTTTGTAACATGGGTTACAATTTAAAAGCGATAAATGTTGCTATTTTGGTAAAAAACTTATAAATTATGTCGAAAATTGTAATTCTTGGTGCTGGTATTGCTGGTCATACCGCAGCTACGCATCTTCGTAGGAAATTGGGTAATGAGCACGAAATTTTAGTGGTTTCTCCCAATTCTAATTATCAATGGGTGCCTTCTAATATTTGGGTAGGTGTCGGCAGAATGTCTCCTAATGATGTGAAATTTCCATTAGCTCCACTATATAAAAAACATCATATAGGCTATAAACAAGCAAAGGTAATTTCTTTTCATCCAGAAGGGGATGTAAAAAATGCTAAACCTTATGTAATTGCAGAATATGTTTTTGGAGACAATAAGGGAAAACAAGAAATAATTGATTATGATTTTTTGATTAATGCAACAGGACCGAAACTAGCATTTGACCTAACCGAAGGTTTGAACCCCGGAACTAATAAGTGTTATTCGGTTTGTAGCTATGATCATGCAGAGCATGCTTCTGCTGCATTCACTAATTTAAAATTAAAACTCAAAAAATCTAATGAGAAAATGAAAATTCTTATTGGAACTGGTCATGCAAAAGCTACATGTCAAGGTGCAGCATTTGAATATATTCTGAATGTAGACTCGGAGTTAAGACGTTGTGGCTTAAGAGAAAAAGCAGAAATCACTTGGATTTCTAATGAATATCATCTCGGAGATTTTGGGATGGACGGTATGTTGCTCACTTATGGCGATATGATTATGAAATCGAGCGATATGGTAGAAATGATTTTTGAAGATAGAGAAATAAAGTGGATTTTGGGAGCAGGTGTAAACAAAATTGAAAATGGGATTGCTCATTACGAAAACTTAGATGGAGAATATAAAACAGAAACATTTGATTTTGCAATGTTAATTCCTGCTTTTTCAGGACACGGCTTTAAAGCATATGACAAGCATGGAGCAGATATTACCGAAAAATTATTTCGGGGATTTATGGTAGTAGACGCAGATTATACAACAAAACCTTATGAAGAATGGACGGTGCAAGACTGGCCAGAAACCTATCAAAATCCTAGCTATCCTAATATTTTTGCTCCGGGAATTGCTTTTGCACCACCGCATTCTATTTCTAAACCTAGAAAATCACCAAATGGAACCGAAATTTTTCCAGCGCCACCAAGAACAGGAATGCCATCTGGAATTACTGCCAAATTGGTTGCAGATAATATCATAGAAAGTATCAAGAAAGGTGAAATTATTACACCGCATCGTGGTTCTTTAGGAAATATGGGAGCTGCTTGTGTAGCATCTGCAGGATTTGGATTCACCAAGGGTTCTGCGGTTACCATTACTACTTTTCCTATTGTCCCAGACTATGTAAAATATAAAAATTCTGGCGGTAGAGATTTGAAAAAAACTTTTGGCGAAATTGGTTTAGGAGGTCATTGGGTTAAGTATTCTTTACATTTTGCATTTCTCTGGAAAGCTAAGATGAAACCATTTTGGTTTATGATCCCCGAATAAGTTTTTAATCTTAATTTAAAATAAAAGTTATGGCACAAAGAATATCTGCAAAAATGAAATCTAAAATGCAAAACCCGTTCTATCAATTTTTTAGATTTCTTATTCTTAATATTAAAATACTGCGAGTAGTAGCTCTTGGTCATGGAGGAACAAGAGGAGAGGATAAACATTAAAAAAAATATACAGAAAAGAGCAAATTGGAGCAATCGATTTCATCTATCGTAAGTGTAATTCAAGTAATACTTCTTCTATTAAAACGGGTTTAAATTTGCTCTATAACTTAAAAATAAATAAAATGGAACAGCAAGTACAAGAAACATTCAGCATGCCAAGAATTGGAGAAAAAGCTCCGCAGTTCAAAGCAGTTACAACTCAAGGTGAAATTAATTTCCCTTCTGATTATCAAGGAAAATGGAGTATTCTATTTAGTCACCCTGCTGATTTTACACCGGTGTGTACTTCAGAATTTATGACTTTTGCACATCTTCAGAAGAAATTTAGAAAAGCTAATTGTGAATTGGTTGGCTTATCTGTAGATGGTCTTTACAGTCATATAGCTTGGTTAAGAACCATTAAAGAAAAAATAGAGTTTAATGGAATGAAAGACATTGAAGTTACTTTTCCATTGATTGAAGACATTACAATGGAAGTAGCTAAGAAATATGGTATGATTCAACCAGGGGAAAGCAATACCAAAGCAGTAAGAGCTGTATTTTTTGTTGACCCAAAAGGCATTATTAGAGCAATTATCTATTATCCATTAAGTATCGGTAGAAATTTTGATGAATTGTATCGTGCCCTTATTGCGATGCAGACTACAGATGAATTTGGAGTAGCCACTCCTGCAGATTGGAGACCAGGAGATGACGTGATTGTTCCTACTGCCGGATCTTGTGGTGTTGCAAAAGAAAGGATGGAAGATAAAGAAAATTTAGATTGCAAAGATTGGTTCTTCTGCACAAAAAAATTAGACGAAAAAGAAATCTATAGTAAGCTCATTAAAGACTAACTATTGAACTATATAGTATACTGAACAAGTAGTTGTTATATTAATTGAAAACGATAGATTTTAATAGTCTATCGTTTTGTTTTTTTTCTTTCTAACAAAAGAATTTTCTTAATGTAACATAAGTTACTGCACATGACTTTTATCACCTATATTTTTGCCGAAGAAATAGAGAACGTATATCGAAACTCTCGATTTCAATTATTAAAATAAATTAAAAAAAAGAAAAATTTAAATACAATGAGAAAATTTTTTACGGTAGTTTTTGTTTTTTCGCTCGTGCTGAAAGGCTTTTCACAAGACACCATCAGAATTTCTAGAGCAGAATTAGAACAAAGAATGGTAGACCAAAATCTTCAAGTGAAATTGGCTAATGACGAAGCCAAATTAGCACAAGCAGAACTATTGGGAACGAGAGCAATGTATTTACCCAACGTAAATGCTTCTTACACTTTTTCGAATACCAATAATCCTTTGTATGCTTTCGGTTCTAAATTAAATCAGGAGCGTATTACACAAATGGATTTTGACCCAGCTAAATTAAATGCTCCAGACGCAATTTCTAATTTCGCTACTAAAATTGAGGTGCAACAACCCATCATCAACATGGATGCAGTGTATCTTAAAAAAGCAGGACAAGTAAAATCTGAGGTTTTAAAAATTAAAGCAGAAAGAACCAAAGAATACATTCAGTTTGAGTTCAAAAAAGCATACATGCAACTGCAATTAGCATACAGAATGCTCGAAACACTTGAAAATGCTAAAACCACAACGCTAGCCAATAAAAAAGTAATCGACAATTATTTCAAAAACGGAATGATTCAGAAAACGGAAGTGTTGTACATAGACGTTCGCGTAAAAGAAATTGAAAATCAAATCGCTTATGCAAAATCTAACATAAAAAATGCTTCGGATTACCTTTATTTCTTATTAGACGAAGAGTCTTTCAATAAGGTTTTCAAGCCTACTGAAAAATTAGAATTTCAAAACCAGATTTTAGAAAATACGGCTACACTAAATGTAGAAAGAAAAGATTTACAGGCGTATCAAAAATCTCTAGAAGCGTACGATTATCTTATTAAATCAACCAAAGCCAAGTTTTTGCCAAGATTAAATGCTTTTGGAAGCTTTGAATTATATGATAATAAATTCGCTCAGTTTGGTGCCAATGGTTATTTGGCGGGAGTTCAGTTGTCTTGGAATGTTTTTGATGGATTAAAAGCAAAATCTGAACAGGAAAAATACAAAGCAGAATTGATTAAAGTTCAAACCGAAATCACTCAGTATAATAGACAAAGTCAGTTAGAACTCAATAAAGCAAATCGCCAAGTTCAAGATGCCGAAAATAAAGTAAATCTTACTAAACTAGCGCTGGAACAAAGCAAAGAAGCGTATAGAATTCGTAAAAACAGATATGATCAAGGTTTAGAGAAATCTTCAGACTTATTAATGAGCGAGACCACCATGTCTCAAAAAGATTTGGAATACCAACAAGCTATTTTTGAATACAATGTCGCTTTAGAATACTATAAATTTTTAAAACAATAACAATAAAAATCTACATATGAAAACATATATTTATTCAGCATTATTTTTAGGAAGCGTATTCCTAGCAAGTTGTTCTTCAGACGAAAAAAAATCTGCAGAATTGAATGACAAACCTATCTCGGTTACCGTAAATAAATCTGCGACCAATGCAGTAGGTTCTAATGCCACAGCAAGTGGAAAATTAGTCGCTAAAAATTCTGTAAATGTTTCTACCAGAATGATGGGTTACATTACTGCAATGCGCGCAGAAGTTGGGCAATACGTAAATGCAGGTCAACTTTTAGTAAGCATCAATAGTACAGATATTCAAGCAAAAGGCGGACAAGCTTCTGCTGGTATAGCTCAAGCACAAGCCAATTATAATATTGCGAAAAAAGATTTTGAAAGATTTCAAAATTTATACAAAAATCAATCAGCTTCTCAAAAAGAATTAGATGATATGAGAGCGCGCTACGAAATGGCTCAAGCAGGTTTACAAGCAGCGCAACAAATGAAAAACGAAGTAAACGCTCAGTACAGATATACCAACGTTACGGCGCCTATTTCTGGTACAGTTACCGCGAAATACGCCAGTCAAGGGGATATGGCAAGTCCAGGAATGCCTTTACTAACGATAGAATCTCCAGGAGCTTTGCAAGCCCAGGTTTTGGTTTCTGAACAGAATATTACCCTTTTAAAATCTGGAATGTCGGTAAAAGTAACGTTGAAATCTACCAATAAAGAAGTTTCGGGTACGGTTTCAGAAATCAGCAGATCTTCAGCAAATACAGGTGGACAATACATGGTAAAAATTAATGTTCCTGCTTCTAAAGATTTATTACCAGGAATGTTTGTGAATGTTCAGTTTCCTTTCAAAAATTCTGGAAATGTGAATCAGGATTTCCAAGATGGCGTAATGATTCCTAAATCTGCAATCGTAGAAAACGGACAATTAACAGGAGTTTATACCGTGAGTTCACAAAATACCGCAGTTCTAAGATGGGTGAAAGTGGGTAAAACTTTCGGTGATCAAGTTGAAATTTTATCAGGTCTTAACGCAAATGACCAATATATTATTTCAGCAGAAGGAAAATTGTTTAACGGTGCAAAAGTTAGTTTAAAATAGATGTTAGAAAATAGATGTTAGACTTTAGATAGTTTAATCTAAAATGCGGTTTGCTACTCTAACATCTGAAATCTAACTTCTAACTTCTAAAATAAATATTATGGAAAAAGGATTTGCAGGACGCATCGCCGAGTTTTTTATCAATTCAAAATTAACAATTTTGTTGATGATTGCATTGATGATTATAGGGGTGTACAGTTCCACATTAATACCAAGAGAAGAAGAGCCACAGATTATTGTTCCGATGGCAGACGTAATGGTAGGTTATCCCGGTGCTTCAGCGAAAGAGGTAGAAAGCAGAGTGGTAAAACCATTAGAAAAAATCATCTCAAATATAAAAGGAGTAGAGCACGTTCATTCTATGGCAATGAACGGGCAAGCCATGATTATCGTTCAGTTTTACGTAGGCGAAGATACAGAGCGTTCTTACGTGAAACTCTATGACGAACTCATGAAAAATAAAAATATTTTTCCGAAAGGCGTTTATGAACCGATGGTGAAAACACGTTCTATTGACGATGTTCCGATGCTAGGTTTAACACTTTGGAGCGAAAAATACAACGATTACGAACTTCGTCAGATGACAGAAGAATTGTCTTCGGAAATCAAAAAAATTAAAGACGTTTCTTTAACCAAAGTGATTGGAGGAAGAAACCGCCAGTTAAAAGTAGAATTAGACAAAGATAAAATGTCGGAATTGAGCATTGACGCATTAAACGTAATGCAAATGATTCAAGCCAATAACGGAAGTTCTCAATCAGGTAGTTTTGATGCTAATGACACTGAATATCTATTGACGACAGGACAGTTTTTAAGTTCTGCGGAAGATGTAGAAAATTTGGTGGTAGGAACTTCGCAAAACATGCCTGTTTACTTGAAACAAATTGCAAAAGTAGAAGACGGAGCGCAATCTCCAGCCAATTATGTGAGTTTTGGTTATGGTAATGCAGTAGAAAATGGTAAAAAATTCAAGTCAGAATATCCTGCCGTTACGCTTTCTGTTTCTAAAGTGAAAGGTGCGGATGCGATGAAAATTTCTGAACAGATTTTGGATAAAGTAGAAGATTTAAAGAAAACGTTAATTCCGAATGATGTTCATGTAGAAGTAACCAGAAATTACGGGGAAACTGCTTCTCACAAAGTTTCAGAATTATTGATGCACTTAGGTGTGGCGATTTTAGCAGTTACCGTTCTGGTAATGTTGGCAATGGGTTGGAGAGGCGGATTAGTCGTTTTCTTTTCAGTTCCTTTAACTTTTGCACTGACGCTTTTCAGCTACTATATGCTCGGTTATACTTTGAATAGAATTACGCTTTTCGCTCTAGTTTTTGTGGTGGGAATTGTGGTAGACGACAGTATTATTATTGCAGAAAACATGCACCGACACTTCCACATGAAGAAATTGCCATTCAAACAAGCTGCGATTTATGCCATAAATGAAGTTGGAAACCCTACGATTTTGGCAACGTTCACCGTAATTGCCGCCATTTTACCAATGGCTTTCGTAAGCGGAATGATGGGACCTTATATGTCTCCAATGCCAATTGGTGCTTCTATTGCGATGATGCTTTCATTATTTGTTGCGTTAACGGTTACCCCTTATTTAGGTTATCATTTATTGAAAGTAAAAGATAACGAAGAGCATAAGGAAGAACAGGGAATGGAAACCAGCAAAATCTATAAAATTTACAAAAAAATAGAACAACCATTCTTAGACAGCGGCAAAAAACGTTGGACGATGATGGGAATTACCGTAGTGTTGTTATTGATTTCTATGTTGGCTTTCGCTACAAAATGGGTGGCAGTAAAAATGCTTCCTTTTGACAATAAAAATGAAATCCAAGTGGTGATTGATATGCCAGAAGGAACGACTTTGGAAAGAACGGCATCAGTTTCACAGGAAATTGCGCAGTACCTGAAAACGGTTCCAGAAGTAGTAAATTATCAGTCTTATGTAGGTTCATCTGCACCGATTACCTTTAATGGTCTAGTTCGTCATTATGATATGCGTGGACAAAGCAATACCGCTGATATTCAGGTGAATTTATTGCACAAAGAAGACAGAGATAATCAAAGCCATGATGTAGCAAAAAATATTCGTCCAGAAATTCAGAAAATTGCGAAAAAATACAATGCCAATGTAAAAATCGTAGAAGTACCACCTGGTCCGCCAGTTTTATCAACCATTGTGGCAGAAATTTATGGCCCAGATTACGATGAGCAAATTAAAGTAGCCAACCAAGTTCAAAATATCCTGAACAATACAGATGATGTGGTAGATGTAGATTGGATGGTAGAAGCGCCTCAAACAGAGTTTAAATTGGTTGCTGATAAAGAAAAAGCAATGTTGAACGGTGTTGCTCCAGCACAAATTGTAGGAAATCTTACGTATTTGATGGGGGAACATCCGATTGGAAATCTGTATGATGAAAAATCGAACGATGCAGTAGACATTGTCCTGAAATTGAATGATGCGGATAAAACATCAATTACAGACATTACTGATTTGAAAATTAAAGGACAAATGGGAAATATGGTTCCTGTAAGTGATTTGGTTAAAGTTCAGCGCGAAGAATTACAGAAAACCATTTACAGAAAAGACCAAAAAAGGGTAGTGTACGTATTGGCAGATATGGCAGGAGGTTTAGAAAGTCCAGCGTACGCAATTCTAGGAATGGAAGAAAAATTGAAAAAAATGCAACTTCCAAAAGGATATTCTATTAATGAACTGTACATGAATCAACCAAGCAATGAAGATGATTACACGGTGAAATGGGACGGAGAATGGCAAATTACGTTAGAAGTATTCCGAGATTTAGGAGCTGCTTTTGCCGTGGTTATCATCATTATCTACATGCTGATTGTAGGTTGGTTCCAAAACTTTAAAACACCAATGGTCATGATGGTTGCGATTCCGCTTTCTTTGATTGGTATTGTTCTCGGACACTGGTTGTTAGGAGCGTTCTTTACCGCAACTTCATTCATCGGGATGATTGCTTTAGCGGGAGTCATGGTAAGAAACTCAGTATTGCTCATTGACTTTATAGAAATTCGACTCAATGAAGGAATTCCGATGAAACAAGCGATTATAGAAGCAGGAGCGGTAAGAACTACACCAATTTTATTAACTACGGGTGCAGTAGTTATAGGAGCGGTAATCATCTTATTCGACCCTATTTTCCAAGGATTAGCCATTTCATTGGTTTTTGGAGCGATTGTTTCTACTTTATTAACACTGATTGTCATTCCGTTGATTTATTACATGACAGAAAAGAAAAAATGGGAGAAAATACACGCAGATGAAAAAAGTGAATATGGTGAGATTTCTTCAGAGGATAACCTATAAAAAAATGTATTCAATATGAAACTTTTAATGATTACAGCGATTAGAGAATTTGAGAAAAATGTAAAAGACATTCTCAATCATTCTGGAGTAAAATCTTTTTCATACCATTATGTAAAAGGTTACAAAAATGAAAGCGACGGCAGTTCAGAAAACTGGTTCGGAGCTTCACACACTGAGATAGATTCTGTATTATTTGCCGTTTTTATCGACGAGAATTTTACTGAAGAAGTGTATAGAAAAGTGGAGTTTTTCAATGGAAAACAAAAATCCCTTTCTAAAATTCACGTGGCTACAATGAATATAGAAAAATCAATATAACAATAAAAATATGAAGACAAGAGTAATCCACGGGTTCGCAGGAACCATGATATTAACAAGTTTGTTACTGGGAATTTTTGTACACCAAAATTGGTTTTGGTTAACAGGTTTCGTAGGTGCTAATTTGTTTCAAAACGCTTTTACCAACTGGTGTTTGTTAAGTACCATTTTAGAAAAATTGGGCTTAAAAGACGAAAAAGACACTTGTTGTAACTAAAAAATTTTCAATTGTGTTTTTAGGCTTCACTTGTATTTTACAAATGGGGCCTTTTTTTTATTACATTTGTTAAAATTAACATCATGGATTTCAGCATACAACCCATTTTAGAAACGCACAAAGTAAGACTGGTTCCGCTTCAGGAATCAGATTTCGAAAGATTGTATCAAGTCGCTTCAGACCCTTTGGTTTGGGAACAACACCCGAATAAAAACCGTTTTCAAAAAGATATTTTTAGAAATTTTTTTGATGGAGCCATGATTTCCGAAGGCGCTTTTATCATCATCGATAAAATAAGCAATGAAGTGGCGGGAAGTACCAGATTTTACAGTTATGACGAAGATGAAAACTCTATTTTCATAGGCTATACATTTTATGGTAGGAAATTTTGGGGTGGTCAGTTGAATCCTATCGTTAAAAAAATGATGCTAGACTACATTTTCCAATATGTAGATTTGGTAAAGTTTCATGTAGGCGCAGAAAATTGGCGTTCCCGAAAAGCCATGGAAAAATTAGGAGCCGAATTCAAAGGAGAAGTAATGGTAGCCTATCATGGCGAACCTACCAAACAAAATGTAGAATATTGGATTAAAAAAGAAAACTGGAAATAATTACATACAGCCTTTCAAAGCATTGGCTCCCCAAATAATAGCAATCAAAGAAAGCGTTCCTTTGACTGAGAAAAATAAGATGCCTAGCCAACCGTATTTTTTAAGAAGGGTTTTCCATTTTGGAGTCTTTTTTTCTTCCATAAATATATTTTTTAATTTATAATATTGAATTTAAGAGCCTATCTAGATTTTATTATTTTAAATTTTGTAAACTCTGAAATATTCAATTTAAAAATGTTTTTTATATTGTATTTCTCGCAGATTTTGCAGATTAAGCCGATATTCTTTGAATATCTAAATCTGCTAAATCCGTCTAATCAGCGAGATAATTGATTCTAAATTTTTATAAATCTTAATGGCTTAAAATTGGTTCTAATTTGATGAAGATTTTAAAAATCTTCGTTGATATGTTTGTCTCTAAATCCTAAAAAGTATAAAACCCCGTCTAAACCTATTGATGAGATTGATTGTCTGGCATTTTCTTTAACCTTTGGTTTGGCGTGAAAAGCAATTCCTAATCCTGCAATGTTCAGCATCGGTAAATCATTGGCGCCGTCTCCTACAGCAATTACTTGATCCAATTCTATATTTTCTACTTGAGCCAAAAATTTCAAAAGTTCTGCTTTTCTGTTTCCGTCTACAATGTCTCCCAAATGTTTTCCCGTAAGTTTTCCGTCTTTTATTTCGAGTTCGTTGGCATATAAATAATCTACCCCAAAACGTTTTTTAAGATATTTCCCGAAAAAGGTAAATCCACCCGATAGAATGGCGATTTTATAGCCGCATTTCTTTAAAATATGCATCAGTCGGTCTGCACCATCCATAATTGGAAGGTTTTCTGCAATTTCTTGCAATACAGATTCGTCTAAGCCTTCCAAAAGAGAAACACGTTTTTTAAAACTTTCGCTAAAATCTATTTCACCACGCATGGCTGCTTCGGTGATGGCTCTTACTTCTTCGCCAGCTCCAGCTCTTTCTGCCAATTCATCAATAACCTCTGTTTTGATTAAAGTAGAATCCATATCGAAACAGATTAATCGTCTGTTTCTGCGGTAAATATTATCTTTTTGGAAAGAAATATCAATGTCTAATGCGCCACTTAAAGTCACAAATTTTTCGTGAATCAAATTCACATTTTGAGGAGTTCCACGCACCGAAAATTCTATACAAGACCTATTTTGACTATCGTCTTCAGAATCGAGTGGAATTCTTCCCGTCAATCTTTTAATGGTATCGATGTTGAGACCTTGTTCTGCAATAACTTTGGTGACATGAGCTAATTGGTTGGCTTCTATTTTTTGACCAAGAACCGTAATTACGTAGCTTTCTTTACCTTGCCTAGAAACCCATTGATCATAGTCTGCTCTTTCTATGGGCGTAAATTTCGCTTGTACACCAAGTTCGTATGATTTAAAAAGCAAGTCTTTCAAAATATTGCCTTGCATTTGTGGGTCTAATCGGAACAAAATGCCTAAAGATAAAGATTGATGAATGTTTGCCTGACCAATATCGAGAATTGTTGCATTGTGTTTACTTAAAATTTCAGTGAGCGATGAGGTTACCCCGGGTTTATCTTCACCCGTAATACTCATTAATACAATTTCATGTTTGGTCATAGCAATTCTTTGCCCAAAAATACACAATTTCTGCAAAATTCCCTTTCTATACCATTCATTTTCTTTTCTGAAATTTTTAATATAATAGATATTTTATCTTTCAAATTCTTTTATTGTAAAAAATAAATTTATCTGACGTTTAATTTTGAAAAATATTTAACAAAATGCGATTTTTTTTATTGATTCTTTAAAATTTGATATATTTACCGAAATTCAAATTCAACATAATGTCAAAGAAAAATAAAGATTTCGGGATTGAAAAAGTTTTAAAAAATTTAGGAATTAAAGCAGAGAATAAAGGTACTTCTACCGGCGGAAAATGGTTTGCCACAGGAAAAGTAATCGAAAGTTACTCACCAGTAGATGGAAATTTAATTGCTAAAGTCACCGCTTCTTCTAAAAAAGACTACGAAAAAGTAATCGCAGAAGCAGAAAAAGCGTTCAAAGAATTCAGATTGATGCCAGCTCCAAAACGTGGAGAAATCGTGAGACAGTTTGGCGATAAACTCAGAAAACATAAAGAAGATTTAGGAAAACTCGTTTCTTATGAAATGGGAAAATCACTGCAGGAAGGGTTGGGCGAAGTTCAAGAAATGATAGATATCTGCGATTTTGCAGTAGGTTTATCTCGTCAGTTACATGGTTTAACCATGCATTCAGAACGTCCAGGTCACAGAATGTACGAACAATATCATCCTCTAGGAATAGTAGGAATTATTTCTGCTTTTAATTTTCCAGTGGCGGTTTGGTCTTGGAATACAGCGTTAGCTTGGATTTGTGGAGATGTTTGCGTTTGGAAACCTTCAGAAAAAACTCCATTGTGCGGTATTGCTTGTCAAAACATCATCACAGAAGTGCTTCAAGAGAATAATCTTCCTTTAGGAATTTCAAATTTAGTTATCGGTGACTCTGAAATTGGGGATTTAATGGCAAAAGATACCAGAGTTCCTCTAGTTTCGGCAACAGGTTCTACCAGAATGGGAAAAATTGTTGCCCAAAATGTTGCAGCGAGATTAGGAAAATCTCTACTAGAATTAGGCGGTAACAATGCGATTATCGTAACACCAGATGCAGACATTAAAATGACAGTAATTGGTGCGGTTTTCGGAGCGGTAGGAACTGCGGGTCAACGTTGTACTTCCACCAGAAGACTCATCATTCACGAAAGCATTTATGATAAAGTAAAAGATGCGATTGTAGCAGCTTACGGACAATTAAAAATAGGAAATCCTCTTGATCAGAATAATCACGTAGGTCCATTGATCGATACAGATGCAGTGAAAATGTACGAAGAGGCTTTGAAAAAAGTGAAAAAAGAAGGTGGTAAACTGATTGTAGAAGGTGGCGTTTTAAAAGGAAAAGGTTACGAAAGCGGTTGCTATGTAAAACCAGCCATTGCAGAAGCAGAAAACCACTTTGAAATTGTACAGCACGAAACTTTTGCACCGATTTTATATCTGTTAAAATATTCAGGAGACGTAGAAAATGCCATTGAAATTCAAAATGGAGTAGCGCAAGGTTTATCTTCTGCGATTATGACAAATAATCTTAGAGAAGCCGAAAAATTCCTTTCTCACGCAGGTTCAGATTGTGGAATTGCCAATGTAAACATTGGAACTTCTGGTGCTGAAATTGGTGGCGCTTTCGGTGGCGAAAAAGAAACAGGAGGCGGTAGAGAATCAGGTTCAGACGCTTGGAAAGTCTATATGAGAAGACAAACCAATACCATCAATTACACCACAAACCTACCTTTAGCACAAGGAATTAAGTTTGATTTGTAAAATGCTAGATGTAAAATGCAGGATGCAGGAAGTTTTACCATTTGTCATTCTGAATGAAACGAAGTGAAATGAAGAATCTATTTTTAATATTATCATTTTTTCTAGTTTTTTCTTGTGAAAAGAAGGAAAAGGAGAAAGTCAATAATAACGATTTAATTAAAAAAGAAAATTCAAAAATTTTCTACCCAAAAGATTTGATTGAACTTGAACTTAATGATTCTTTAAACTGGGCTGCTCAATTTAAAGAACTTCAGAAAGCTTTTTTAGAAAATGATAAAACTAAAATTAAAACTTTTATTAAGAATCCAATAATTTCAGAATACAATAGTATTTGGCATTTGTTAGAGATTGATGTTACGAAAAATGACAATACTGAAGTTCCATTTACTAATAAGGACTTCGAAAAGTATCATCATTTGATTTTTAGTCCAATTTTTTTGGAATTATTTCAAAAAATAGATTTCAATGAGTTTTACGTCAAAAGCAATTATGAAACAAAATTTATTCAAAAAGGAAAAGAAAGATATAAAATGATTTGTTCTAAAGTAGAAGATATTTACATTTTGAATTTGTATTCAGAAGCTGAATACGAAGAAGGAATGGGAAATATGGAATTTTCAGTTATCTATGAATTTAAAATAATCAATGAAAAATTGAAATTGATTGATATTCAACTTGCAGGATAAAATCATCAAATCAACAAATTAACATATTATCACATTAATCATATGAACAAAACAATTGAATTAAGCCACGAAGTTGCAGTCAACAAAGTAAAAGCAACATTAGGAAAACATATTTTAGCAGATGGTTTTGATTTCGTAATGGATTACGAAAAATCTCACGGCTCTTGGATTCATGACCGTTTAACAGGAACAGAATTTTTAGATATGTTTTCTATGTTCGGTTCTGCTTCTGTGGGTTATAATCATCCCTATATTGTGGGGAAATCTGCTTGGTTAGGCAAAATGGCGGTGTACAAACCTACCATGTCTGATGTGTATTTGCAGGAATATGCAGATTTTGTAGAAACCTTTAGCAGAGTTGCGATTCCAGAAGAATTACCGTATTGTTTCTTTGTAGAAGGAGGAGCTTTAGCGGTAGAAAACGCTTTGAAAACAGCTTTCGACTGGAAAACCAGAAAAAATTGGCTCAAAGGAAGCAAAACAGAGGGTTCTGTTGCGATTCACTTTAAACAAGCTTTCCACGGAAGAAGTGGGTATACACTAAGTTTAACCAATACCAACGACCCAAGAAAATATCAATATTTTCCGTTGTTTGATTGGCCAAGAATCATCAATCCGAAATTGTATTTCCCAATCACCGAAGAAAATTTACAGGAAACCATCAAGAATGAACAATTGGCTTTAGTTCAGATTGAAGAAGCGATTTTATCAAATCAAGATAAGGCAGCTTGTATCATCATCGAAACCATTCAAGCAGAAGGTGGAGACAATCATTTCCGTGATGAATTTTTAGTGGAATTAAGAAGAATCTGCGACGAAAACGAAATGTTGCTCATTTTTGATGAGGTGCAAACAGGAATCGGAATTACAGGTAAAATGTGGGCGTTCCAAAATTACAGCGTAGTTCCAGACGTGATTTCTTTCGGGAAAAAAGCACAAGTTTGTGGTATTTTGGCAAGCAAAACCAAGCTAGATGAAGTAGAACACCACGTTTTTGCTGAAAGTTCTAGAATCAACTCTACTTTCGGAGGAAATTTCATCGATATGCTAAGATTCCAATTGGTTTTAGAAATTATTGAAAAAGAAAATCTTCTGGAAAATGTACAGAAACAAGGCGAATTTTTATTGGAAGGTTTACAAAAACTTCAAGAGAAGTTCCCACACCTGATTTCTAATGCAAGAGGAAGAGGATTAATGTGTGCTTTTGATTTACCAGATGGAAAAGCAAGAGCCGATTTCCAAGAAAGACTCTTCGAAGAACATGTAATAGTGCTCATTTGTGGCGAAAAATCGATCAGATTCCGTCCACATTTGAATGTAACTCAAGAAGACTTGCAATTTGCTTTGGATAAAATAGAAAAAATAGCTTCCAACTACTAAAACTTTTAACATTTACTATGCTTCTCACAATCGTTCAATTTTTAAAAATTGGGCGATTTTTTTTTTGACCTCTTTTCATTTCAAAAAATATTCCTATTTTTAAAAAATCTAAAAATAGTTCATTATTATTGATATGAAGAAAGTATTGAGTCTCTTTTCTTGCATTCTTTTCAGTTGGATGCAAGCACAATTAGGGTATTGGCAAAATGATACCACTACCAAAGATCAAAGCATTTATGCAATTAAAAACATCACCTTGTATCAGGATTACAAAACAGTGATTACAGATGCTGTTTTAGTGATTCAGAATGGCAAAGTGGTAGAATCTGGTAAAGTAGCAATCCCGAAAAATGCAGTGGTGATTGATGGAAAAGGAAAGTTTGTCTATCCTTCATTTATTGATTTGTATACCAATATTGGCGTAGAAAAATCTGAAGCGAAACAAGCAGATTCTAGAAGCATCTACCTTCCGAACACCGCTTCTGCAGCGGCGTACAATGATGCTGTAAAAGCCTATTCTAGAGCAGTTGACCAATTTACCAATCAAGGAAAAGACTACGAAGAATACTTAAATCAAGGTTTCGGAACGGTGTTAAGTTTCAACCAAGATGGAATCGTGAGAGGTTCTGCGGTATTATACAATTTAGGAAACGGAAAACCTGCAGAAAAAATCATCAAAGAAGATGCTGCGCTCATGCTTTCTTTTGACAAAGGCAGTTCTAGACAGTCTTATCCTACTTCTTTGGCAGGTTCTATTGCCTTGTTGAGACAGTTTTATTTAGATGCAGACTGGTATGAAAAAGGAGGAAGTGCAATAGAGAAAAATCTAAACTTAGAAGCATTTAATCAATATAAAAAATTACCAACCATCATCGAAACTACCGAAAAATGGGACGTTTTAAGAGCGGATAAAATTGGGGACGAAGCCTTACAACAATTCGTTTTTATGGGTTCTGGAAATGAATACCAAAGAGCCAAAGAAATGAAATCTACAGGCGGTTTCTTCCTATTGCCATTAGAATATCCGAAACCGTATCAGATTAATGATGCTTTAGATGTGGAAAATGCCAATGTTGCAGAATTAAAGCATTGGGAATTAGCGCCTTATAATGCAACGTTTCTTCAAAAAGAAAATGTAGATTTTGCCTTCACGATGAATAAGTTGAAAGACAAATCTTCATTCTTAGGAAAAATAAGAGAGCTCTATAAAAATGGATTGTCTAAAGAAGCGATTTTAAAATCTTTGACCGAAAATCCTGCAAAAATTGTAAAATCTGAAGCAAATTTGGGGAATTTAAGAAAAGGAAGTTATGCCAATTTCTTATTATTTACAGAGGATTTATTCAGTAAAGATGCCGTTTTACAGGAAAATTGGGTAGCAGGTAAAAATTTCGTAGTCAATAAATTGTTAGACCAAGATATTAGAGGAGTGTATCAACTTACGATAAACAATCAGAACTATGATTTAAAAATTGCAGGCTCTCTTCTGAAGCCAGAAGCTAAAGTAAGTCAGGACAAAAAAGACGGAAAAGCAAAGCTAAACGTAAGCGACTATAAAATGGCTCTGGAATTGGTTTTACCAAAAGATTCTGTTCAGAATTATAGAATTCTTTATCCAGTAGCAGACTATAAAAATACCAATGGTTTTGCCCTGAACAAACAAGGTAACAAAGTGCCTTACAGCATCACCTTTGTAAAAAATAATGAAGTAGAAACCAAAAAAGAAGAAGAAAAGCCAAAAGAAATCGGTAAAATTTGGTATCCTTTTGCAGCTTTTGGAAGCGAAAATGTGCCGACTCAAAAAGACTATATCATTAGAAATGCTACGGTTTGGACCAATACCGCTAAAGGAATTGTGAAAAATTATGATGTCAAAATTTCTAAAGGAAAAATCGTAGAAGTAGGCACTCAATTAAGCAAAGGAAACGCTGAAGAAATTGATGGGACCAACTTACACTTAACCAACGGAATCATAGATGAACACACGCATATCGGACTTTCTAGAGGTGTAAATGAAGCGGGAAGCAATTCTTCTGCGGAGGTAAGAATGAGCGACGTCATCAATCCTGATGATGTGAATTTCTACAGACAGATTGTAGGCGGTGTTACCACAGCGCAACAATTACACGGTTCTGCAAATCCAATTGGCGGACAATCTTCCATTGTGAAATTTGCTTGGGGCGAAAATGCCGAAAATATGAAGTTCCCAAATGCACCTCAGTTCATCAAATTTGCTTTGGGAGAAAACGTAAAACAGTCGAATTGGGGCAATAATCCTAATCGTTTTCCTCAGTCGAGAGGTGGAGTAGAACAGGCATTTGACTTTTGGTTCACCAGAGCTTTAGAATACGAAAAAGAAAAACTGACCAATAAAAATTACAGAAAGGATTTAAGACTAGAAACGCATTTAGAAATTTTAAAATCTAAACGCTACATCACGTGTCACTCTTATGTGCAAAGCGAAATCAACATGTTTATGAAAATTGCAGAGAAATTTAATTTCAAAGTAAACACATTCACGCACATCTTAGAAGGGTACAAAGTGGCAGACAAGATGAAAATTCACGGAGCAAATGCTTCTACATTCTCAGATTGGTGGGGTTACAAAGAAGAAGTGAGAGAAGCGATTCCTTACAATGCTGCGATTTTGTTAAAATCTGGAGTCAATACCGCCATCAATTCAGATGATGCCGAAATGGCTAGAAGACTCAATCAGGAAGCTGGTAAATTGGTAAAATACGGAAACATTTCTCAAGAAGAAGCTTGGAAAACCGTAACGCTGAACCCTGCCAAAATGCTGAAACTAGACCATAAATTAGGAATGATAGAAGTAGGTAAAGATGCTGATTTGGTATTGTGGACAGACAATCCATTGAGTATTTATGCCACAGTAAACAAAACTTTTGTAGACGGAAAACTCATTTTTGATGCACAAAAACAAGCCGAAAAAGATGAAATGGTGAAGAACGAGAAAAACAGAATTATTCAAAAAATGCTCTTCTCTGATGATGCCAAAAAAGGAAATACCCAATCGGTAAAAAAAGAGCAAAAGAAATTGTACCACTGTGACACTTTAGAAGAAGATTTTCATCAACACTAAAAATTAAATTTCATGAAAAAAATATTTTTCACTTTATATATTTTGGTTTCAGCAATGGTTTTGGCACAAAGACCAAATCCTGCACCTGCACAAAAAAATCCAATTGCCATTACCAATGCCACGATTCATACCGCTACAGGAACGGTTTTAAATAATGCTTCTATCGTTTTTGAAAACGGAAAAATCACCCAGATTAATGGAAGCATTCCGAGCAATGCAGAAGTCATCAATGCCCAAAATAAACACGTTTATCCGGGTTTTATTTTGGTGAATAATACGTTAGGTTTGGTTGAAATTTCCGCAACCAATGCTACTGTAGATTACAGAGAAGCCAATGATATTTCGCCAGAAGTACGTTCGTTAATCTCTTTCAATACAGATTCTCACGTGATTCCTGTAATCAGAAGCAATGGCGTTTTATTAACTCAGCCTGTTTTAAAACATGGGACATTGTCTTGTACTTCTTCCATCATGCAATTAGACGCTTGGAACTGGGAAGATGCGGTGGTAGCTACGGATAATGTTTTGCATCTTTCTTGGCCTGAAATTTTTAGAATTGACGACGAAAAAAGAAACAAAGAATTCCAGACCAGAAGAACCGAAAAAATTAAAGAACTCACTTCTCTGTTTCAGAGAGCACAGCAATATGACAATCAGCAAGTGAAAGATTATAAACTGAATGCTATAAAACCAGTATTTGAAAATAGAAAGCTGTTTGTAGAAGTAGCAGGAGCGAATGAAACGTTGGAGGTCATCGCTTGGGCGAATAAATTAAACCTTAAAAATGTAGTACTCATCGGCGAAAGCAATTTGGTAGGGGTTTTAGATGATATTAAAAAGAGCAATTTCCCACTCATCATCAAGAGAGTTCACAGTTTGCCGGTAAACAGTTCAGATTCTCCTAGATTGCCTTACGAATTTGCTAAATTGGTTCAAGATAAAGGCATTCTCTATGGGTTAGATTACAGCGGAGATATGGAATATCAGAACTCTAGAAATCTTCCGTTTTTGGCAGGAACTACAGTTGCCTATGGTGTAGAAAAAGAAAAAGCGCTACAAAGCATCACCATTAACCTAGCCAAAATGTTGGGAATTGATAAAAACTACGGAACTTTAGAAGTAGGAAAAAGCGCTACACTCTTCATTTCTGAGGGCGATGCACTGGATCAATTGACCAATAATGTGACTGAAGCCTTCATAGAGGGAAGAAAAATTAATCTAGACAATCAGCAGAAAGAACTTTACAAAACATATCAAGAGAAGTATCGATTAAATCAGTAATTTTTATAAATTTGTGTTAAAATTAGAAATATGGGAGCAGAATTACCAAGAGTTTCGGTATTTGAAGCAGATGAAATGGTTCAAATACAAATCGTGAAAAAGAAATTAGAAGATGCAGGAATCGCTTGTTCAGTGAGCAATAAATACCTTAATAATTTATTAGCTACACCTACCGCTACCGCTTTAAAACTAGAGGTAAACATTCATGACGAACAAAAAGCTTTTGAAATTATAGACCATTATTTGGCAGAGAAAGAAAACTAAGTTTTCTTTTTTATGGGGAAT
Organism: Cloacibacterium sp. Arc13; assembly: GCF_041431305.1. NCBI lineage: Bacteria > Pseudomonadati > Bacteroidota > Flavobacteriia > Flavobacteriales > Weeksellaceae > Cloacibacterium > Cloacibacterium sp. Arc13. The sequence continues at coordinate 88,736 of NZ_JASMRM010000006.1, read as the reverse complement.
TAGCTCATCTGGCTAGAGCGTTAGACTGGCAGTCTAAAGGTGGTGGGTTCGAGTCCCATATTCTCCACTTTTTAGCACTTATCTTTAATGGTAAGTGCTTTTTTTATTAAAATATTAGATTAGCCAACCTTCAAACGAGCTACCATTTTCGGTTTTTCTGTAAGTAAGATATCCGTTGTGTGCTTCCATAATACTTTTGGCAAGGGTAAGCCCAATTCCAGAACCGTTTTGTCGAGTTGTGAAAAAAGGTAAGAAAATCTTATTGGCAATTTTTTCGTCAATTCCGCCACCGTTGTCTTCTACTTTTATTAAGGTTCTATTGTTAAAATCCTGTAATTCAATGCTTATTTTCTTTTGAGTATGAAGATTTTCTAGCGCAAAAATAGAATTGGTAATTAGGTTTACCAGCACACGTTCTATCATTTTTTCGTCTGCTTTGATATGGAAATCTTTTAAATTTAAAACAATTTCGATGTTCTTGTTTTTAAATTCGGTATTGAAAATTTTCAAAACATTTTCTACACAATTTTTAAGATTAAAATGTGTTTTTTTCGGTTTTGGAAGCTCTGCTACTTGCCTATAACTGTCTATAAAATGCAATAACTGTTGAGATTTTGAATTGATGATTTTCAGACTGTCTTTTATGTCATCTTGGTCTTCTTTCGTTAATTCTTCTTGCTCTGTAATGTATTCCAGATTGTGAACCAAGCTGTTTACCGGCGTTAAAGTGTTCAATAATTCGTGCGAAATTACCTTCATCAGATTATTCCACGCTAATTTTTCTTTTTTATCAATAATTTTCTGGATAGATTCTAAAGAAATCACACAAAAATCGTTGTGTTGTGTGGTAATTCTGGACGTTCGTATCGAATAAGATTGCTTGCTGCTTTCTTGTATGGAAACATCTAAAAAATCTTGCGAATCTTGGTAAGATGTCTTCTCAATTAAGTTATAAAATTCTGGAATTTTACTTTCATAAAAACTCCAATTGTTGTATTTCGGGATTTTCAAAATGTTCATAAAACTGGGATTACAATAGAAAACCTGCCAGTTTTTTTCTTCTTTGTTTTTACTCAGAATAATGAGTCCTATTTCTAATTTATTGAGAATGGTGTCGTATAAATTCTTGTAAGAATAGAGCTGGTTGTGCTCTTCTTTGCTTTGATAATAAAGTTTTACGGAAGCATTTTTAAGGTCATCAAATTGTTCTTTTTTAGGGAAAAGTGAAAAATCTTTTTGCTGAATAGAAGTGATTATTTTCTCTGTTTCTTTAATTTTTGCCGAGATGAGAACATAACAATATCCCATCAAAACACAAGAAAACGACGCAAAAAGAAAAGTACTGAAAAATAGTTTTTCAATCCAAAAATGATAGGCAATAATCCCGAATACAATGCCCAAAATGCTAAAAAATAACCACTGAAGAAAATAATATTTTTTCATTTCTTAGTTCAAATTTTTCATTTTTATATCCCAAATTTCTCCATTCTTCTGTATAAAGATGCTCTTGTTAAACCTAATGCTTCAGCTGCCAAAGTAATATTTCCTTTGTGTTTTTTCAGCGCATTTTTAATCATTTTTTCTTCCATTTCTTCTAAATTTAAAGAAGTAATTTGTTCTTCTGAAGCAGTATGAGAGAGAGAAAGTTTAATGTTTTCGTTTTCAGACAAAATAATTTCTCGTTCTACAGAATGCTCTAATTCTCTAATATTTCCTGGGAAATGATAATTTTGCAATTCTTCCAAGTTTGTAATTTTAAGATTGCTTTTCCCATATTTTTTTTCATATTTTTTGATGAAAAATTCGGCTAAAGAAGCAATATCTTCTTTTCTTTCTCGTAAAGGCGGCAATTCTACTTCTACAGTGTTGATTCGGAAATACAAATCTTCTCTGAAGGTGTTCTTTGAAATCATTTTTTTCAAATCAGCATTGGTTGCAAAAATAAACCTCACATCTGGAAAGCGTTCTTTGGTTTCTCCAATTCTAGAAAGTTTTTTGGTCTGAATTAGAGTCAGTAATTTTTGTTGAAGTTGTGGTGTTAAATTTCCAATTTCGTCTAAGAAAACGGTTCCTCCATCAGCATTTTCAATTTTTCCTGCTTTGTCTGTTTTAGCATCGGTAAAAGCTCCTTTTGCATAACCAAAAAGTTCAGCTTCGAACAAATTTTCCGAAATTGAACCCAAATCTATGTGTACAAAAGGTTCGTTTTTTCTTTTGGAGTTTTGATGGATATATTCTGCCATTACATATTTTCCAGTTCCGTTTTCTCCCAAAAGCAAAAGATTGGCATCGGTAGCAGCCACTTTTTTGATGGTGTTGATGGCTTGTTGCATTTTAGGAGATTGCGTTTGCAATTCATAATTTTCTGCATTTTCTTGAAGATTTTCCCATTGCGAAAGTTTTTTATTCTTTCTGGAAATATCTACCGCAAGATTTACAGAAGCATAGAGTTTTTCGTTGTTCCAAGGTTTTAGAATAAAATCGGTTGCGCCATTTTTTAGAGCTTCTACTGCCAATTCTACTTCGCCATAAGCGGTCATCAGAATCACAGGAACGTCTTTATCAATTTCTTTAATTTCGGAAAGCCAATACAAACCTTCTTTTCCGTCTTCAAAACCTCTTCGGAAATTCATATCCAAAAGAATAACATCAATTTGATGATTTTGAATAGCCGTAATAATTTTATTAGGAGAATTAATGGTAACTACTTCTGTGAAGAATTTTTTGAGCCAAACTCTTGCCGAAAACAAAATGTCTTCGTCGTCATCTACAATTAAAATTCCTGCTTCTTTTTTTCGCATTTTATTGAATTTATTTCCGAATTTTTATATTATTTTTTAGAACATTGTTGGAAAAAAGATTTCAATTCTTCTTTTCTTGCAAGAGTCAAATTGTGCCATCTAATACCTTGTATAGCACCTTCTATTGCAAATAATTCATTCAAACATGCTCCACTATCAATGGTTTTTAATTTAATAAACGTATTTTCTGTTCCACAAGATTTAAGTTTTTCTGGTGTTTCAATTTCAATCTCTTTTAATCTTTCAGATAATACTTTTCCAATGTTTGGTAGTTGAGTTAATAATGAATTTCCCATAATTTGAAAATTTAAATTGTTCATTTTCGAACGAAAAGTGTTCGGAATCGGACGGTTTTTATTTTGATTTGATTTGAATTTCTTCTCATTATCAGTGCTTTATAACTTTATAAATTTGTGGCATTTAGCTTGTGTAATATATTGTAAATCAATTCACTGTAATGGATACGAAATTAGAAAAAAAACAATCTAAACTCAAAATTATTTTAATTATTTCCGCAAGTATTATTGCTGTAGTTCTTTTTGCTACTTATTTTTTGAAGCAGAAAAAAACGTATAATGTTCCGTCAGACGAAATTCAAATTTCAGAAGTAACGTACGGCAAATTTGAAGATATGTTGATGATTACAGCTCAGTCCCAGTCTCTTCACTCTTCTTTGGTAAACGTTTTAGAAGGCGGAATGGTAAAAGAAATTTATGCAGAAGACGGACAAATGGTGCGCAAAGGCGAACCGCTTGCCAGAATTTATAATCCGAATACTGAATTCAATTTCATGAATCAGGAAACGGGAATTATGCAGCAAATTAGCCAAATGAGAAGTTCACTTTTGGAACTTAAAAATCAGGAATTCAATCAAAATAAAGAATTATTACAATCTCAGAACGATTACAACACGGCTTTGCAAACGTATAATCTTCAAAAAAGATTGTATGACGCCGAAATTGGAAGGAAAACAGAATTTGATTTGGCAAAACAAAATCTAGAATATCAGAAAAAAAGAAAACAATTGACAGAACAAGGTATTCAAAATGAAAATCGTTCTAGAAATCAGCAAATTGCAGATGTTAATAAATCTATCGGGCAAATGCAGAAAAGTTTGGATGTTCTTAGAAATAACAAAAATAATTTCTTGATTTTAGCTCCAGAAACTGGCAGATTGTCTTCTTTTAATATCAACTTGGGCGAAAATCTTACTTCTGGACAAAGTATAGGAAAAATAGATTTGATGGACGGTTACAAATTGGTGGCAAAAATAGACGAATACTACATCAATAAACTTCAACCTGGGATTAAAGGAACTTTGGACAATACAGACCAATCGTATAACGTAATCGTTACCAAAATTTTACCAGAAGTAAAAGATGGACAATTTTCTGCTGAACTTAATTTTGCGGACGAAAACAAACCTAAAGATTTAAGAATTGGGATGACTTTCGGAGTGAAATTGAAACTCTCTGCCGACACGCAAAGTATGATGATTCCGAAAGGAAATTTCTTTAAAGATTCTAACGGGAAATGGGTTTTTGTAGTAAAAGGAAATAAAGCCGAAAAACGAAACGTAACTTTTGGAAGAGAAAATACATTGTATTATGAAGTGGTTTCGGGATTGAAAAACGGCGAAAAAGTAATCACTTCAGATTATACAGATTATAAAAATTATGAGATTTTAGAAATTAAAAAATAAATAATAAAATAATAAGAATTATGAAAAATACTTTAAAACTATTACTCGGAGCGATAATTCTGCAATCTTGTATCATTGTAAGAACAGATAGAGACGGCGTTTACAGAAATTATGACAACTCAGAAAAAGTAAAAGATTTTGCAGGAAAACCAATGGAAAGCAGAGATTTTGAGGTGAAAAAATTCTCAGAAATTAAAGCGAATTCTGCTATGAAAGTTTACATAAAAAAAGCAGCTCAACAAAAAGTTGTGGTAAGCTCTAACGCAATTAATTACATTGTAGTTTCGTCTGAAAACGGAATTTTAAAAGTAGAATATAACAATCAAAATAATTCGATAAACAATTTAAATGCAGAAATTACGGTTTATACGCCAGATTTTGAAAAACTATCTGCTTCTAGCGCAGGACAAATCTTCATTAATGATGATTTTCAATTGAATAAACTGAAAATAAACCTCGACAGTGCAGGAAAAGTGATGGGAAATATTTTTGCGGAAAAATTATTTGTAAATGTTTCTAGTGCAGCATTTTTAGAGTCTAAAGTTCAGTCAAAAATCATTGAAATTGATGCGAGTTCTGCTTCTAAAGTTAATCTGAGCGGAAGTACGGAAGAAATTAAAATAAATGCTAATAGCGTTGCAAAAATTAATCTTGAAAATTTGAAATACAAAAATATTCAGCAAGAAAGCAGTTCTTTAGCGAAAATTTATGTGAAATAATTCAAAAAAATCATCAACCAACAACTATAAAATTATGATTACAACAAGCAATTTATCAAAAATCTATAAAACAGAAGACGTACAAACTACAGCGCTTAACAAAGTGAGCCTCAATATAAAACCTGGAGAATTTGTAGCAATAATGGGACCTTCGGGCTGCGGAAAATCTACTTTGCTGAATATTCTCGGGCTTTTGGATGCGGCTTCAGAAGGTTCTTATCTTTTTGAAACTACAGAAACTGTAGGAACTTCTGAGAAGAAAAAATCTGACATCAGAAAGAAAAATATTGGGTTTATTTTTCAGAATTTTAATTTGATTGATGAACTAACAGTTTACGAAAACATAGAACTTCCATTAATCTACAACGGTGTTTCTTCCTCAGAAAGAAAAAAACGTGTAGAAGAAATTATGGAGAAAATTAACATTGCACATCGTGCAAAACATTATCCACAGCAACTTTCAGGTGGTCAACAGCAACGTGCTGCTGTTGCCAGAGCTTTGGTAACGAGACCAAAATTGATTCTTGCCGACGAACCAACAGGAAATCTTGATAGTTCTAACGGAAACGAAGTAATGAATCTTTTGGCAGAACTTCACCGCGAAGGTTCTACCATCGTAATGGTAACACACTCTTCTTATGATGCTGGTTTTGCATCCAGAATTGTGAATATGAAAGATGGCGAAATCTACAGTGAAGAACACGCAACCCAAAGAAAAGATGCTTTCGAAAAAGCTGATGCTAAGGATTTTGAATAAAAAGTAAGAATATGGAAGACGGAAGTCTGAAGTTGTATACTGCTTAAATTTTAATTTTTAATCATCCGACATCCAGCTTCGGACATCGGACAAAATGAACGATTATGTTACAAAACTGGCTCAAAATAGCATTTATCAATTATAAAAAGAACTGGCTTTCTACGTTTATCAATTTATTTGGATTAACGGTAGGCTTAACTGGTTTTATGCTCATTCTCATGCATTGGAATGACGAAGAATCTTACGAAAAATGGAATCCGAAGAAGGAAAATATCTACGCTTTCCAAACTTATGACAAAGCAGAAAATAGTTATGGAAATAATATTTCTGTTCCAATGGCGGAGCGCGCTGTGAAAGTGATTCCTGAGGTTAAGGATTTCGTTTTGTTCAATGGTTCCGGAATGGGTCGTAAAATGACTACGAAAAACAAAACCGTTTATCAGGGAGACGGAATGTCTGTTTCCGAAAGTTTTTTCAATTTCTTCCCGTTCAAATTGGTTTCAGGAAGTTATAAAGAGGCTTTGAAAGGCGATAAAGTGATTGCACTTTCCACAAAAGCGGCAAAAAATCTCTTCGGGAAAACCAATGTCGCAGGAGAAACTGTGAAATTCGATAATAGAAATTATGTAGTCACTGCAGTTTATGAATTGCCGACCGAAAATAGCCAGATAAAACCAGAATTTATCATCGCACCTTTTGAACAGATGAAAAATGATAAAGAACAATGGGGGAATTTCAATTACGGATGTTTCTTTTTGCTTAAACCCGGAACAGATGTGGAAGCTTTACAACAGAAATTCTACGACAATATCTTTTTATTTAGAGCAAAAAGAGATGCAAAAGATGATGGTGTAACTCCTGAAAAATATTTGGAATTATATGGTCCAACAGGAAGTTTGTTTACACCGATTGATGAGATAAAACTGCACGCCAAAGCATCGTGGTTTGGAAATGGAGATTTCAAAACGATGATGATTCTGTTTACGCTTTCTGTTTTGATTGTTGTTTTATCAGCTATTAATTTTATTAATTTAAAGACTGCTCAGGCTTCTCAAAGAGCTAAAGAAATTGGTGTAAGAAAAGCGATTGGAAGTACGAAATCCAGTCTTGTTCTCCAGTTTTTATTGGAAACTTTTGTGATTTGTCTTGCATCCTATCTTCTTTCTTTGGCGTTAACAGAATTGCTTTTGCCAAGCTTCAACAAGTTTTATGACAAAGAAATCGTGATGAATGACTGGCGTATTTACTACTATTCATTTGCTATGGTTTTGGCGGTTACGTTGATTTCGGGATTGATTCCGGCCTTTTATCTTGCCAATTTCAGAGCGATCGAAACCCTGAAAGGCAATTTTGCAAGAAGTAAACACGGTGTTTGGTTAAGAAACGGAATATTGACCTTACAATTGATCATTTCATCATTCTTCATCATTGGAGGTTTGATTGTCAATAGTCAGGTTAAATATATGATGGACAAAGATCTTGGCTATAATGGAAAGCAGGTTTTTCTGATTAATTTCGGTGAGAATGTCGCAAAACCCTGGCTGAAATACGAACGTATTAAAAATGAAATGAGAAAAATCCAAGGTGTTGAAGCGGTTTCTTATGGAGAAGCAGTTCCTGGAAGTGGTAGATTCAGCAGTTCCAATATGGATTATATGGACAAAAGTATCGACGCTCAACACGGTTCTATGGATTACGATTATCTCCAGTTTATGAATGTGAAATTGAAAAAAGGACGCTGGCTGAATCCCAATCTCGCTTCCGATACAATCTCAAATGTTTTGGTAAATGAGGCTTTTGTGAAAAAATTTGGATGGACAGATGAGCAGGCTTTGAAGAATGAAGTTCGTCCTGGATTTGACAATAAACCTTACCATATTGTGGGAATTGTAAAGGATTTCAATGTTTTCAATCCTCGTATAGATGTGGACCCAATCATATTTTTCCATTACAGAGAAACAGAATGGAAACGATACAATGTTTATAATATTCAGTTGAAATTAAAAGCAGATGATATTGACGGGACTCTGAAAAGAATCAAAACCTATTGGCAGAATAATGTAGAACCGGGTTATCCTTTTGATTCTTATTTTATAGATAAAAAATTCGCTGAAAGTTTTGTGAAATATCAGAAACAACAAACTCTTTTCACAATCTTGAATGCAATGGTTTTAATGGTTGCATTGCTCGGACTATTCGCTTTATCATCATTGATGATTGAGCAGAAACTGAAAGATGTCGCCATCAGAAAAACTTTAGGCGCATCAGACGGAACTTTGATTGTTGGATTAACGAAACAATTCCTTTGGATTACGTTGATTGCTGTTTTAATCAGTATCCCCATCAGTTATTACTTGATGAATGAATGGCTGAAAGACTTCGCTTACCGAATCGATATGCCGGTTTTTCCGTATTTATTTAGTTTAGTGATTTTGCTCATCTTAACTTTTGCAGTAGTAAGCATCAAAGCATACAGAGCTACAAAAGTAAAACTTGTGAAATATTTGAAATACGAATAAGTTGGAAGACGGAAGTCCGAAGTTGCAAATTCCTTAAATTTTAATTTTTAATCATCCGACTTCCAGCTTCGGACATCGGACAAAATAAACAACTATGATAAAAAATTGGCTCAAAATAGCATTCATCAATTATAAAAAAAGCTGGCTTTCTACAATTATTAATTTATTGGGATTGAGTTTAGGTTTGTGTATTTTTCTAATGGTTTTTATCCATTGGCAAGACGAAAAATCTTATGAACAATGGATTCCGAATAAAGAAAATATTTATTTGGTAGAAAATTCCAATTCTGTTTTCGGAAATATGGTAGTTTCTAGTTATCCCGAACTTTCGGTTTCAAAAGAAGAGTTTCCAGAGATTGAAGATTTTGTTATTGCAAACAGTTGGAAAGATGAACAAGTAATGTTATTGGCAGACGGTAAAACGGCTTACGTAAATCCGTGTAGAGCTACAAGTAATTTTTTTGAGTTTTTTCCTTTCAAAATTATTTTAGGAAGTTATAAAAATGTTTTAAACGGAGTAGAAAAAATAGCAATTTCTGAAGAAACAGCAAAATTATTATTTGGTAAAGAATATAATAACTGCATTGGAAAAACCTTTGGTATTGATGGCTCTGAAAAGAATTATGTTGTAACAATGGTTTATCAGTTGCCCAAAGAAAATACAATTTTTCGTCCAGGATTTGTGATGGTAAGTCCAAGTTTTATAGAAAATAAAGATGGCTTAAAACAATGGCTCAATTCTAGTTTTGTGGGTTATTTTAAAGTAAAAAAAGGAACTGATATTCAGAATTTAGAGAAAAAAATTACAGATTTATATAACAAGCACGAGAAAATAGAAACCCTTGCTTGGGGAGAAAAGTATGACGAGAAAGATAAATCCAAAGTTTATCTTACACCTATCACAAAAATGAAATTAGAAGCCAAAAGTGAAGGCATAGACAAAGGAGACAAAAAATCTATTATGATTTTGCTAGGTCTTTCTGCTTTAATTTTGCTTTTATCAGGAATTAATTTAATTAATTTGAAAACAGCACAAGCATCTCAACGTGCCAAAGAAGTGGGCATAAGAAAAGCGATTGGAAGTTCTAAATCTAAAATTATCGCTCAGTTTTTATTAGAAAATTTAATCATTTGTGTTGCAGCTTATATTATTGCATTTGCTTCCATAGAATTGTTGTTGCCTTCTTACAACAAATTTTTAGGAAAACAAATTCAACTGAATGATTATCGAGTTTTAATCTATTCCGGAGTTTTATTGTTGGTTTTTGCACTCATTTCGGGGTTAATTCCAGCGATGTATTTGTCTAATTTTAAACCAATTAATACTTTGAAAGGGAATTTTACAAGAAGTAAAAGTGGTGTTTGGTTGAGGAATTCCATTTTGAGTTTACAATTGATTATTTCTTCGTTTTTTATTATTTGTTCTTTAATTATTCATACTCAGGTAAAATATATGATGAATAAAGATTTGGGTTTCAAAGGAGACCAAGTTGTTCATGTTCATTTCAAAAAAACAGATTGGAGAGATCATTATAATTCAAAAAAATATTTAAGACTTAAAAATGAAGTTTCAAAAATTGCTGGCGTAAAAGACATTACAGGTTCAGTTTTTCAAATTGGCGTGGGTATGTTCAATACTTCTTCGGTAAGAAAAGCTGAGGATACTACCAAAATTCTAAATAATGTTGGCGTTGGAGGTATAGAATACAACTATTTTAAATTCTACAAAATGAAATTCGTTTCGGGTAGAGATATTGATTTGCGTTTGGCTTCTGATACCATTTCTGGAGCTATTGCTAACGAAGCGTTTATCAGGAAAATGGGTTGGAATAAAAGCAATGCTCTTGGAAAAGAAGTTCTTCCGGGTTGGGAAGACAAGAAAAAATACAAAATTATTGGCGTTCTCAAAGATTTTTATATTAGTGGTGTTGATAAACCTGTAGAACCAATGTTGTATTTCAATTATGATAGAAATTGGTCTAAAGATAATATGGCAAATCTGCAAATAAAACTTTCTGGCGACGATATTGATGGAACTTTAGAAAGAATTAAACAATTTTGGCTCACCAAAGCAGAACCTGGTTATCCTTTTGAATATGAATTTGTGGATAAACAATTTGCCAAAACTTTTGAGAAATTCCAAAAGCAACAAACACTTTTTACCATTTTAAATATCGTGGTTTTGTTGGTTGCATTACTGGGTTTATTCGCCTTGTCTTCTCTTTTAATTGAACAAAAACTGAAAGATGTCGCCATCAAAAAAACGTTGGGAGCAGACGAAAGAACAATTGTTTGGGATTTAACTAAAAGATTTTTAATTATCGCTTCAATTGCTGTAATTATCAGTATTCCATTTGGTTACTATGCCATGAACGAGTGGTTGAAAGATTTCGCTTACAGAATCGAAATGCCAATTTGGCCATACATTTTGAGTTTTGCAATGCTGTTGCTGTTAACATTTGCTGTGGTAAGTATCAAAGCATACAGAGCTACAAAAATAAACCTTGTAAATTATTTAAAATACGAATAAACTTAGTTGATGGTTGTCTGTTGAAAGTTGATAGAATTTTTACTGACAACCAACAACTATCAACCAACAACTAATTATGAAAAAACTCTTCTTCATATTGCTGATTAATTTTTTGCCGGCTCAGCAAAAATGGAACTTGCAACAATGTCTGGATTTTGCCATGAAAAACAGTCCGGAAGTGCAACAAAGCATTATTAATGTAAGCAAAAACCAAAGACAAATCAACGCAGCAAAAGGAAATTTGCTTCCTTCGGCTAGTATCGGCATCAATCATAATTACAGTTTTGGAAACGGAATTAATACGCAGAACAATCAAAGAGAAGCTATTAATACGCAAACGGATAATTTCTATGCGTTGGCAAGTGCAGATGTATTTAATTGGAAAAATTATCTCAATATTTCTCTTTCAAAAATCAATAAAGAAAGTTCAGAATACCGATTGAGAACCGTTCAAAACGATGTTAAACTCAGCATTATTGGTTTGTTTTTTCAATATATGAAAGATAAATCTTGGTTTGAAGTGCTAGAACCACAAATTTCCGGCATGAAAGAACAAATTGCCAGAACCGAAAAAGAAGTAGAAATTGGGAATCGTGCAAAAAGTGATGTTTACGACATAAAAGCCAACTTTGGAACCATACAAGAACAATGGATTTCGGCGCAAAACCAAATGAATATTTCTAAAATTAATCTTTTGGCAGCACTCAATATTAATAAAGACAGCATCGATTTTGTTTCGGATGGAAATTCAGAAATAACGCCAAATTTTATCAATTCAAAAGAAATGATTGATAATTTGGTGCAAAAAAATCCAATTTTTATTGAAAATCAAAAAGAATTGGAAGCTGCAAAAATGAAGATTAAAGCTGCAAAATCAGATTATTTGCCTACCATTTCGGCACAATATCAATGGTCTTCTTTTTTTAACAAAAATCTGAAAGAAGATTTAACCACCAATTTTTCAACACAATTTAATCAAAACAAAAATTCTCAGGTTTCTTTAGGGCTGAATGTTCCTCTATTTCAAAAATTTCAGGTGAAAAATACTGTAGAAACTGCAAAATTAGACCAACAATACACTGTTTTTGAAAATCAAAGAAAACTGAATGAATTGTACAAAACACTCAATATAATTGCAGAACAATATGACAATGCCATTGAAAAAAATAAAATTTTACAACAAAATTTCGAAAATCAAAAATTATCTTTCGAGCGTTCTGAAGAAAAATATAAAGAAGGATTGATGGATGCTTATACATTTTTTGTGGTAAGAAACAGTTGGCTTCAGGCAAATTTTAACCTCAATGCCAGCAAGTTCGATGTGATGCAACAACAAGCGTTGATTAACGTTTTCGAAAATAATAATTAAAAGAATACTATTTTTTTTCACAATAACTAAATTTAATTTTACTGCTCTAATTTTTAGAGCAGTTTTTTATTTTGTACATTTATGTTTCAAAAGTTTATAAAAAATTGCAAATTTGCACCCCATTTAGATTTTGAAAATGAAACTTTGTATTGCAGAAAAACCAAGTGTAGCAAGAGATATTGCCAAAGTTTTAGGAGCTACAACTCCTAAAAGCGGCTATATGGAAGGCAATGATTACTGCGTAACGTGGACTTTCGGACATCTGTGCACCTTGAAAGAACCTCACGATTACGCACCCGAATACAAAGCATGGAATCTCTTCTTACTGCCCATAATTCCTAAAAATTTCGGAATTAAATTAATCAACAATACCGGAGTAGAAAGACAGTTCAAAGTTATAGAATCTTTGGTTAAAGAATGTGAGGAGGTCATCAATTGTGGGGATGCTGGTCAAGAAGGAGAACTCATTCAGCGATGGGTTTTACAAAAAGCCAAATGTGATAAACCCGTAAAAAGACTCTGGATTTCTTCTTTGACGGAAGATGCCATAAAAGAAGGTTTTGAAAAATTAAAATCTGCCGAAGATTACAAAAATCTCTACTTAGCAGGTAACGCCAGAGCAATAGGAGATTGGCTTCTCGGAATTAATGCTACCCGTTTATTCACCAAAAAATTTGGCGGAAACAAAGCCGTTTTATCCATTGGGAGAGTGCAAACACCTACTTTGGCAATGCTCGTGAAACGCCAAAAAGAAATAGACGCTTTCGTTCAAAAAGACTATTGGGAACTCAAAACAAAATACAGAGAAGTGGTTTTCACAGCGACAATTGACCGTTTACAATCGGCAGAAAGAGCAGAAAAAGGTTTAGAATACCTGAAGCAAAACCTTTTTGAAATCATAGCCTTTGAAATCAAAGAAGGAAAAGAAAAAAATCCTCGATTGTTCGACTTAACTGGACTTCAGGTAGAAGCCAATAAAAAATATGGATTTTCAGCAGAAAGCACGTTGAATTATATCCAAAGCCTCTACGAAAAAAAACACACCACTTATCCTAGAGTAGATACCACCTACCTTTCGGAGAACTTATATCCAAAAATTTCTGGAATTCTCAGAAGCATGAATTTTTATTCAGACTTAACGGCTCCTCTTTTAGAAGCGCCAATTCCAATGTCAAAAGCCGTTTTTGATGATGCCAAAGTCACAGACCACCATGCAATTATTCCTACGGAAATTCCGCCAACTTCCAATTTAACCAGAGAAGAAAAATTAGTCTATGATTTGGTGGCAAAGCGTTTCATTGCAGTCTTTTATCCAGAATGTAAAATTTCCAATACTTTGGTAGAAGGTCAGGTAGGAACCATCAATTTCAAAGCATCGGGAAAACAAATTCTCGAGCCAGGTTGGCGTTTAGTCTATGCCAAAGACCAAAAAGAAACGGCAGAAAAAGAAGAAAAAAGCGAAGAACAACTCATTCCTGAATTTACAGTAGGCGAAAAAGGCGAACACGAACCTTTCGTGCATCAGGGAAGAACATCTCCTCCAAAACCATATACAGAAGCTACATTGCTAAGAGCCATGGAAACCGCAGGAAGACAAGTGGAAGATGAAGAACTGCGTGAACTTTTGAAAAACAACGGCATCGGTAGACCTTCTACAAGAGCTAATATTATTGAAACACTTTTTAAAAGAAAATACATCGAGAAAAAACGTAAAAATTTAATTGCTACGCAAACGGGTATTGATTTAATTGATACCATAGAAGATGAATTGTTAAAAAGTGCCGAACTAACAGGAGAGTGGGAGCAAAAACTCAGAAAAATTGAAAAAGGCGAATACGAGGCACAAAAATTCAAAGAAGAGCTCATCGAAATGGTAAACCAACTCACCAAAAAAGTCATCGACAGCAAAGGAAAAGTCATCTCTTTTCAAGAAGAAAAACCCACCAAAACCAAACCCAAAAAGAAAAAATAATTTAAAATTATTGGATTTTAGTTATCAAGTGAAAGAAAAAGATCATAATAAAAAAGCCAGAAGAAAATTTTCTTCTGGCTTTTTCTCATTACAATTTATAATTAGTTTACAATTATTTTTGTTGATTTACCTTGAGTTTTTATAATGTAAACTCCTTTTGGCAATTTAGTAAGATTAACTTTTTCTTTATTTCCTACATTTTTTACAACTTGAATCAATTTGCCATTTATATCATAGATTTGAATAGTCTCTTTTTTCGTAATACCGCTAATGTAAAACTCGTTGTTGGTTACTGGATTTGGATATATGGATAATTTTGAATTTTTTAAATTTACGTCCTCGGTAGCCATTGCAGAATAACAAGTCCATGTTAAATTATCAAAAGAGACTCTATTGTTACTAGTATCTACTAATTCTATAATTACATTTCCTTCAACATTAATGTCATTAATCACTTGTGTTGTTGCTGTTTTAGAATAAGGGATTTGAGCTTTTACTACACCATTTATTTTAAGAGTATAGCTTCCCGCAGAATCAGAAAAAGGCAAATAGGTTTTAACCGTTAAAGAACCTATTCCTCCAGAAATAGTAGAAGATTTTAATGTTCCGTTTTTAATGCAAATCGCTTTATTGTTATTTCCATCTATGTAAATCTGTGAATCTGTTCTTGCGCTAGTTGCAGTCCATACAATGTTTTTATTAGTCCAAGTTCTTCCTGCATAAGAAGAGTCTGATGTAGAGCCACCTGTAGGAATGCTTTCAAAATCTTCCGTACCGCAAGATGTTCCAGAGCCTGTTCCTCCAGTATCTCCTGTTCCTCCTGTTGCTTCTGTTGTTCCATTTACTGTAGTGCTGTTTGTAGATTTATTTCCCGCGTAATCTTTGGCTACAATGTAAAAACTATATGTTGTAGATGGGGATAAACCAGAAATAGTAGTTCCAGGAGTGTAAACAGTTGTTTTAAATACATTGTCTATGTAGACATCATAGCTAGCAATTCCTACATTGTCCGTAGATGCTGTCCATGCTAAAACAATACTTGTAGAAGTTTTTCCTGTCACATTTAAATTTGTGGGAGCTGTAGGCGCTTCGGTATCTGTTGTTGAGCCACTTCCGCCTCCAGAAATGCTGTCTGGCCAAGTGTTCTGTGCAGATGGGCCACCCCAAATTACGGTTGCTAAATATGGATTGTCTATGAATGGGTTTCTATTATGTTGAATATTATACACTACATTATTTCTGTTTCTTTCAAAGTCAGAAACAGGGTCTTCTACATTCCATTTAAGAAGTATATCTGGGAAATCAGAAGAATAAGTAGCTGGATTCATTGTGATATTTAGAGGTAAACATTGACTCTTATATCTCACGTACATGTACATTAATATTCTTGCTACGTCACCTTTCCATTCATCTCCTGGATACCATCCACCTCTATTAGTAGAATAAGCCGTAGCACCTGAGCCATCGTCAAATAATAAACTTCCTCTCGTACTATTTAATGTATTGTCTGCAGGACGAAGATGGTGGCCATCTGCTCCAGGGCCAGATGTTCCTAAATTTGGCGTTCCTTTTGATTTTGCATAAACGTGCTCTCTATTCCATGTTCCAGAATAAGGACGGCTTCTTTGATGAGTTCCAGATGCCTGAGATCCATAAATCAATAATAAATTAGACGGATTTTGTGGATCTGCGTCACTGGTTTTAAAAAGATCTGCTAGTCCTGCAGAATAAGAAATATTCTGGGTGTGGGTATTGGTAATAAGTGTAGCAAGATCTGATTTAAGATCATTTTTTGTTTTGCTGAAATTAATACCAGAATAGTAAGATGGCGCTGATTGCGCAAAAGCAAACACTGTAAGAATGCATGCCAAGAAAGAAATTTTTAATTTCATAATGTTTAGGGTATAAAAATGTTTAATAACATTGTGTTTTTATAAAGTATAGATATTTTATGGTTGAAGAGATCAATTCTAAACAATTTGTTAAGTCTTATGAAGATGTAATGTTCAAATTCATAAAAAAATGCAGGTACTGAATGGTTTTCTAGCTCAATTTTTAATTCTACTGGGGTGTTATTTTCTAATGTTAAGATCTTTTTGTAATCGATATTTTCATTTTTTTCAATGGCTATTACTTTTGTTAAAAGTCCAGGATGGTCTATTCCTTCTCCTACAAAAACTCTATTCTCTTTTTTATTTATTCCTATTACATATAGTGGTTTTTTTTTACCACCTACATTAATTCCTTTTCTTTGACCTAACCTAAAATTAGACCAACCATCATGTTCGCCTACCAAAATTCCATCAAAAAGAGAATATTGTCTTTTTTGAGAAGCAGATAAAAAATCTGTCTCAGTAGATAAACTCGATGATAAATCACTACTGTAAATAGGTGAGGTTGGTAAAATCTCTACAATTTGTCCTTTTTGCTTCATTTTCTGTTAATTCCCTTATAGAAAGGTCTTTGACTAAAAGAGGGCGGCTAAGCTAGGTATTTTATTTTAATAATAAGTCATGAATTTATTTTTTTTTTTTGATTTCATAATAAAAATCATTCTACGGCAGATTCGTTCAAATGATAATTAAATAATATAACTAAAAAGCAGTATTATAGAAAAGTTTATTAATTGGTGTAGTCTTTTAAGAAAAAATAGTAATAATGAAAAATAAAAAATTTCTTTCTAACATTATTTTTTTCAGAAATAGTCTCACAATAATGAATGATTTCATGATAAGTATTTGTGAACTTTATGCTTTTTTTCTAGCAATCTTTTACTTGCAAGAATGACTTGGCTTGCATTTTATATCTTCCATGAGCCTTATTTACAAATTTAACTGAGAAAATTTTATTTGTAAGTCAAATAAATGTTTGGGTTAAAATAATAAACCTCGTTTAAAACTGCTTAAACGAGGTTTAAATTTATATTTTTTGAAGGTTATTTTTCTAAAAAAATAATTGTCAAAAGGTAACTGGTTTTCCGCTGTGTTTATTTAATCATTGATAATTCATTACCTCTAATCATAATCTCATTTGCTTTATTCAGATTCTCTTTCCGTCTTGTTAAGATTTTAATTAAGTAAAGATTTTCTTCTACATTGTCAAGTTTTACAACCTTAATCTGCATTATATATTTTTCGTCAACAAGTATATATTTTTCGTTTGAATTTACAACTTCTCCGTCTATACTATAAATAAATTTATCTTCCTTTTTTAGATGGGTATATTTCGAAATTAATTCACTGATATTAATAAAAGGAGGAGTAAATTTTGTTTTCGTTCTTACAATGATTTTCGAGTCATATTCTTTGTTTTTAAAATTAAATTTTTCTTTTTCAATTTTAATATTTTCAATATGTTCGGGATTTATAGTAGTTAAACTTGCAAGGGAAGTAGGTTGTTCATTAAGTAAAACCAAAGTTTTATTATTTTCCCATCTTTGTGGATAAATGATTTTCGGAATAGTGTCATTAATAGAATATTGACTCTTACTTTGTGAGATTTTCAAGCCATCATTTTTTTGTGCCGAAAAAATCCCAAAAACAGAAAATAAGAGAATTAAAGTCCCAATTTTTTTCATACTTTAACTTTTAATCCAAATATACAAAAGATTTCTTTCGATTAGTTTACTAAAATCTAAAATCTAGAATCTAAAATTTAAAATAATCAACGTCTATTTCCAGAAAGTTCTACCAAATCCAGCATTAAGCCAATTTGATTCACATTGTCGGCGTTGTGATAACGAACATGGGAATAATCAAACCTAAAAGAAGAGATTTTGATTCCAAAGCCAAAACTCAATCCAGAGAAATTTCTTTGGTCCAAAACAGCGAGTTCGTTTCCGCGTTTTACATTATAACCCATTCTAATGTTGAAGGCTTGTTCAGGAAACAATTCGATTCCGCCAGAAAGATGATCCATCAATTTTCTACCAAAACCAACTTCTTTGCCATTAATATCATACGATTGAGAAATATTGAATTGCTGCAAATCATGATAAGTAATGGTGTAAGCTAAAGGAAAATCTGGCAAAATTTTGGTGTAACCGATATCTGCTCGGAAAGGCAATTGTTCTTTGGTTCCGTTGTAAGATTTGATTTGATAGCCAAAATTTCTGAAAACTAGAGCTAAAGTTTCTTTGGATTGTTCATTGTGATAAGTCACTCCAGCATTCGCAGAAATGGCCGAAGAAGTATAATTGTCGATTTTAGAAGTCAGGTAATTCACATTGGCGCCAACCGTGAAATCATCATCAAACTGATAAGCATAACCTACACCAAATGAAGCATCCATTGCAGAAAATTCGCCATTTACATTCCCGAATTCATCTGTTCTAGGTGTCTTTCCGAAGTCTAAAACTCTAGCATTGACGGAAATGAAATGTCCTGCCGTTAAATCTTTCACGTAATTAATGCTTCCTAAATTAGAACCCGCAATGTAAGAACCGTAATTAATCCCGATTCTATTGTCCATGTCTAGATTCATCAAAGCAGGATTGATGGCTGCAAAATTCACGTCATAATCTCTTACAGAAACGGCATCACCACCTAATACAGCTTGTCTGGCAGAAACGGGAACATTGAGAAAAGGATAGACCTTGGTTCCAGTTTGTGCAGAAGCCCATAATGCGAATAAACAGAAGGATGTGGTAAATAGTTTCTTCAAAATTTCAATTATAACTTTGCAAAAATAATTTATTTTACACTTTAACAAAAATTAAATGTGAAAACATAATTCTATTAACGAAATTCTTTACGATTCATTATATTTGCAGTAAATTTATTTTTTGCCTCAAATCTATACTTTTTGAGACACCAATTTTGATAAAAATATAACAATGAAATACAAAAGAGTTCTTTTAAAATTAAGCGGAGAAGCTTTAATGGGTAGCAGACAATACGGAATTGATAATGATCGATTGGTAGAATATGCTAAAGAAATTAAAAAAGTAGTAGATGCAGGCGTAGAATTAGCAATTGTAATAGGAGGAGGAAATATTTTCCGTGGAGTAGCAGGAGCAGCCAAAGGTATGGATAGAGTGCAAGGTGATTATATGGGAATGTTGGCTACCGTAATTAATGGAATGGCGTTACAAGGCGCATTAGAAGACCAAGGCATTAAGACCAGATTGCAATCTGCCATCGAAATGGACAAAGTAGCTGAACCTTTCATCAAAAGAAGAGCAGTAAGACACTTGGAAAAAGGAAGAGTGGTAATTTTCGGAGCAGGAACAGGTAACCCGTATTTCACGACAGATACTGCTGCTACATTGAGAGCAATAGAAATTGGTGCTGATGTAATTCTGAAAGGAACGAGAGTAGATGGAATCTACGATTCTGACCCAGAAAAAAATGCTGATGCAGTAAAATTCAATTCGCTTTCTTATGACGAAGTGTTTGAGAAAGATTTAAAAGTAATGGACATGACTGCATTTACCCTAAGTAAAGAAAATAATTTACCCATCATTGTTTTTGACATGAATAAAGACGGGAATTTATTAAAAGTAGTCTTAGGCGAAGAAGTAGGAACTCTTGTGAATATATAATGTGTAACTTATCAAATTTTCAATATACAATGGAAGAATTAAACATGATTATGGATATGGTAAAGCAAGAAATGGATGCTGCAATTAAGCACCTTGATCACGCTTTCCAAAAAATTAGAGCAGGTAGAGCTTCTACGTCTATGGTTCAAGATGTTGTGGTAGAATATTACGGAGCAATGTCGCCAATCAATCAAGTGGCGAACGTATCTGTTCCAGATGCGATGACGATTTCTATTCAACCATGGGATAGATCAGCGATTAACGCCATTGAAAAAGCGATTATCAATTCTAACCTTGGTTTTGCTCCTTCTAATAATGGAGATACAATTATTCTAAACGTTCCGCCATTAACTGAAGAAAGACGTAGAGATTTAGCAAAACAAGCTAAAGCGGAAACCGAACAAACCAAAGTAACCATCAGAAATGCTAGACATGATGGTATGAAAGAACTTAAAAAATTAGATGGCGTTTCTGAAGACATCATCAAAGATACAGAAGCTAAAATTCAAGAATTGACAGACAAGTATGTGAAATTAGCAGACGAACATCTTAAAGCAAAAGAAACAGATATTTTCAAAATCTAATGCTATAAACATAAGCAAAACAAAAAACTCCAGAATTTCTGGAGTTTTTTTATTATAAAATCTAGAATCTCATATCTAAAATCTCATATCTAGCATCTAGAATCTAGAATTATTGATAACGTTCGTGTTCTCTTTCTTTCACAAATTTGCTCCAAAGAGGCTTGGTCAGTGCTTTGTATTTTTCTACATCGAAAACTTGAGAATCGGTAAGTGCTTTATACGTGAGCCAAACACCAAAAGGAAATAAAACCAAATTAGAAAGCCAAGCTCCGAAATAAGGATTGAGTTTCCCTTTCCAAGTAATATTTTCTACGGTCAAGTTCATCACGTAGAAGACAATAAAAATGATAATTGCAATCACCACAGGTAAACCTACACCTCCTTTTCTGATGATAGAACCTAAACTCGCACCAATCATAAAGAAAATAAGACAAGTAACGGAGTAAGCAATAATCCCTTGCTGATACATGATAATCTTATTGTAATACTTTACAATATCTAAAATTTGGGTATCCTTGTTCTTTTTTTCGTTTTGTAAAAAAGAAATTTTAGTATACGCTTGATAGAGGACTTCTAACCTTTTATCTTCTTTTAATTTTTCTATTGCAAAAGGTTCTGTAGGTTTGGCAGGATTTTTAATTTTGTCGATGTAAGTCACATAATTATTGGTTTGTCCTACCATTTCAGAGTTAATGGAATTAAAACTAAAATCGTTTTCTTTCTTAACCTTTACAATTGTTTTATTAATCTCTTTATAGTTTTGAAAACGGTAATCGTCTGTAATTTTTTCGTCTTCTATGGCTTTGTTGATGACATCACTCACGTCAAAATGCTGAACCAGAGAATCAAATTTTACCGATTGACCAGGCTGTTTCAGTCGTTCTAAATAATTTTTGTCTTGAATATTATCCTCGAAAATATAACCATCATATAAAACCAACTTCAAAAAATTTCTATTCGCAGCAGGTGTAAATTCACCTTTTTTAGCAATAATAGTTCTTTGGTCTTCATAAGCATTGGCCACTTTGTGCACAAAAACGCCTTCTAAATGTTCCCCGTTTTCCCCATAAATTTTGTCAAATTTTACCGTTGCTCCAGGCAATGAATTGATGAATTGTCCTGCGGTAAAGTTGATGGCGGGTTTGGTAGCGGCAATATTGTACATCATGTTTTTGGCCTTCCTCTGAAAATCTGGAATCACATTATTTGAAAACACAAAAAGCATGATAGAGAGTAAAGAAACTACTACAAACAAAGGCATCATAATTCTCGTGAGGGAAATTCCCGCAGATTTCATGGCGGCGAGTTCATAGCGTTCCCCGAAATCTCCAAAAGTCATAATGGAAGCCAAAAGAATCGTGAGTGGTAATACCATTTTGACAACGTTTACACTCAGATAAAACAAGAATTTTACAATTTCCCAATTGCTCAAGCCTTTTCCTGTAAACTGCGAAAGCTGAATCCATACAATATTCACCATAAAGATGAAAAACAGCACGCTGAAAATAAATAGAAACGGCCCGAAAAAGGTTTTTATAATATATTGATCGAGTTTCTTTAACATTTGCCAAAATTATGAAAAAGTCACAAAAGGAATGGCTTTTGTGACTTTAATTTAACTTATTTTTTGAAAATTATAATTCTGTAATGAGGTAATTCTTGTACTTGTTTTTATCAAAGCTGAACGTAGAAGCACTTAAACTTTGGTTTTCTTTGTATTGATTTACGGTAATCACGGCTAAATCATTGCCTGATGAAGTCTGTACAATTTTAGCAATCTGCTTTTTAGGAGTATTGATGTACAAAACAACACTTTTTACTCCATTATCTTTTACAGGAACCATTTTGATGAGGTCTAGACCGCCACTTTTTCCTGCATAAGTTACGGTATATCCTGTTTTGTATTCATCAAGGTAGTTGATAGGTGAAAGCGCTTTTTCTGAACCATTCGGCTGAGCAATCGTCACTTCTTGGTCTTCTTTAGAAATGTTGTACACTTTTTTTCCGTCAAAAATCTGCTCATTTCCCATGATATTCAGTTTATACTGAGTAGGAGTAGAGTAGAAGATTCCCGTTTCGGTTTTGCTCACTTTTCCAGTTCCCGTTCCGTAAGAAAACTTGAAGTACGTATTTTTTTTGGCTTTGTAATTTTTAGAAACGGTTTCTAAAATGGTTTTGGCTTTAGCATCTACTTTTTGTGCGAATGAAAAGGTAAAACTTCCAACCAAAGCACTTGCTAATATAATCTTGTTAAAATATTTCATGTTTTTATTTTTAATGATTCTTGGTCATTATTTCAAAAAGCGAGCCAAGAAGTTTTAAAGAGTGTTAAATGTTTTGAAAGAAAAACTTAAAAATTTTTCAGTTTTTTCCAATGGAAATAATTTTTATCTATTGCTTTTTTGACTTTTTCATAATTTGAAAATGAATTTTCATATTCGAAAATAGAGTTTTGATTATTGTCTAAAGTTTTAACATAATCATCAAAATATTGATTTGAAAGGTAATAATATTCTGCAAAAAATTTTCCTTCATTGTTTAAATCAGAAAACCATAATTTACCATCTAAAAAATTAAAAAGAAAATCTCTACCTGTTATTTTTCTGTTTAAAACATTTTGAAGACCATCCGTTAAATCATTCTTATGTTCATCATTTATAAGATTGTTTTCTATAATCCAATGAACAAAAAAACCTATATGAGTTGCCGAATTTTCTTTTGGTAAATTCGAAGGAAAATTTTCATTCAAATGCCAATCATATCTATCAATAGAACTCATTTTTCATTTTTTAAACTTCTAACATCTAAAATCTAACATCTAGCATCTAACATCTTGCATCCATCATCCCACTTCCAACAAAATTACTTTCTCAATTCTTCCAAGAAACTTTCCAAAGAATTTAAATCAGAAATCATGACTTCTCTTGCTTTTGCACCGTTGAACCCGCCTACAATTCCTGCAGCTTCTAATTGGTCCATAATTCTACCAGCTCTGTTATAGCCCAATTTTAATTGTCTCTGAAGCATAGAAGTAGAACCTTGTTGTGTAGAAACAATAATTCTCGCCGCTTCTTCGAAGAGTTGGTCTTTTTCATTCGGGTCAAAACTTCCCACTGTAGAAGTGGTTTCTTCCCCTGAATATTCTGGCAACATAAATGCAGAAGCGTAACCTTTTTGTTCGCCAATGTATTCTGCAATTTTCTCCACTTCTGGAGTATCTACAAATGCACATTGCAATCTCAATAAGTCATTTCCGTTAAAATACAACATGTCACCTTTTCCTATCAATTGTTCTGCACCTGTAGAATCTAAAATCGTTCTGGAATCTACAGAAGAAATCACTCTAAACGCTGCTCTCGCTGGGAAATTGGCTTTAATCATCCCTGTAATGACGTTTACAGATGGTCTTTGTGTCGCTACAATCAAGTGAATTCCTACTGCTCTTGCCAATTGAGCTAATCTGGCAATTGGGAGTTCTACTTCTTTTCCTGCCGTCATGATAAGGTCTGCAAATTCGTCTACTACAAGTACGATGTAAGGCATGTAACGGTGACCGTTTTCAGGATTCAATTTGCGCTCCGTGAATTTCTTATTGTATTCCTTAATATTTTTACAAAAAGCATTTTTCAGCAAATCATAACGCGTATCCATCTCTATACAAAGAGAGTTCAGAGTGTTAATTACTTTATGCGTATCCGTAATAATAGCGTCTTCACCATCTGGAAGTTTTGCCAAGTAATGTCTTTCTATTTTTGAATAGAGCGAAAGTTCTACTTTTTTAGGGTCTACCATCACAAATTTTAATTCACTAGGATGTTTTTTGTAAAGCAGTGAAGTAAGAATGGCGTTAATCCCTACAGATTTTCCTTGTCCAGTTGCTCCTGCCATCAATAAGTGAGGCATTTTGGCTAAATCTGCCACGAAAACTTCATTAGAAATAGTTTTCCCGAAAACTACTGGCAAATCCATATCTGCATTTTGGAATTTCGGAGAAGAAATAACACTTCGCATAGAAACCATCGAAGGATTTTTGCGTGGAACTTCTATTCCTATCGTTCCCTTTCCTGGCATTGGTGCGATAATTCTGATTCCTAGAGCAGATAAATTCAAGGCGATGTCATCCTGTAATTTTTTAATGGCCGCTACTCTGATTCCCGCTTCTGGAACAATTTCGTAAAGCGTAACAGTAGGACCAATCGTTGCTTTAATTTCCGCAATGCCTACGTTGAAGTTTTTCAGCAAGCCAACGATTTTATTTTTATTATCTTCGAGTTCGTCTTTATTAATGGCGATTTCTTCGTTGCCATATTCTCTTAAAAGTTCAATTTTTGGCATTTGGAAATTCGCCAAATCCAATTTATGGTCATACAAACCGTGTTTGTCTACCAAATCCTTAGCTTTTCTTTCAGAATCGTCTAAATCTTCCTTCACTTCTTCAATGCTGAAAGCAATATTGTCTGCAGGTTTTGCAGGCGTTTCTTCTTTTTGAAAACTAAAACCCGTAGGTTCTAAATCTTTCTCCTTTGTCATGTTGAGCGGAGTTGAAACATCTGTCTTAGGAACTTCAAAACCTGTTTGATGAGGTGTTTTAATGGTTTCAAAAGTTTCTGTTTTAGGAGCTTCTACTTCTGAAGTGACTTTTAGATTTTCAAAATGGGGTTCTTCTTTCAGTTCTTTGTCTGCTTCGAAATCTTCATCTGCATCATAATCTGGGGCAAACTTATCTTTAATCGAATCGATTTGATTTTTGATAGAACTCGGTCTTAGATTAAATTCTAAAACAAAATACAAGATAATCGCCGCTAAAAGCGTTATCCACAATCCGAAATCACCAATAATAGAGGCCAAATATTCTTGAATTTCATTCCCAAAAACGCCACTTAATGTTCCGTTTCCTTTGGTGATGGCACCCATAAGAATAGGTAGCCAACAAAGAAAAAAGAGAGAGTGAGAAAGGGTTTTCCAGATTTTAAAATAGTTTTTCTTCAGAATTTGGAAACCTAAAACCATCATCAAAAAAGCCACAATGAATGCAGCAATCCCGATACTGTCGAAAATAAAAATATTCCCGAGCCAATCTCCCACTTTTCCAAAAATATTAGAAGATTTAATGCTTTTATCCAGCATGGCACCGGTCTGACTTTGGTTAGCCTTCCAGTTTAGTAAATAAGATGCGAAAGATAGTGCAAACACTACCGATAAAAACAAAAATAAAAGTCCGAAAAAAATTCTGGGTTTAGAAAGCGTCTTGCTTTCTTCTACCTCTTGTCTATTGTTAGATGCTAATTTTGCCATAATGTGATAACACGCAAAGGTAATATTTTATATGAAAAATGAAAACATTTGAAATCGTTTTTTGATTTTAAAAATAGTAACTTTTTAGCTAGAAATAGCATTTAATTTTCTGATTTTGAGGTCTTCAAATAGAAAATGAGGATTTGTCTTTTAAGCGATTGAATTTTTATACAGAGAAATCAAATGGTTCAATGAACCAAAGAAGTTAAAAAAAACAAAAATTTTATAAAAATTTTAACACAGTTATAGATAAAATCCAACTATCAAAATTCGCTAATTCAATTTATAGAATGTATTTTTGTGCAGTTTAAAAATCTATAATGAAAAAACTGATTAATATTCTGATTTCTACGAGAACAATGGCTGTTTTATTGTTCGTTTATGCTTTTGCAATGGCTTATGCCACTTTTGTAGAAAACGATTTCGGAACACCTACTGCTAAGGCTTTAATCTATGAAGCAAAATGGTTCGAAGTAGTAATGATTTTACTTATTCTTAACTTTATTGGTAATATTAATAGATACAGACTTTGGAAAAGAGAAAAATGGCCGTTATTGGTGTTTCACTTGGCTTTTGTCTTTATTTTTATTGGGGGTGCAATCACTCGTTACATCAGTTACGAAGGGCAAATGCACATCAGAGAAGGAGAAACTTCTAACGAAATCATTACCGATAAAAATTTCTTTAAAATTCAAATCGAAAGAGGTGGCGACCGTTTAAGCTATGCCGAAATTCCTTATATGATGGCTTCTCAAGAACCATTAATTGCGAAAATTATTCCACACAGATTTAAGGCAAAATATGATTTCCATGGTGAACTTGTTCAAGTAGAACAGTTGGAATATATTCAGAGAAAAAAAGACAGTTTAGTTGTCAGCGATTCAGGGAAAGAATATCTTCATTTGGTTTCAACCAATGATAATGGAAGAGAAGATATTTATTTGGGTTCTGGTGATGTAAAAAGCATCAATGGATTCCTAGTTTCTTTCAATAAAGGTATAGAAGGTGCAGTAGAATTTAAACAAGAAAACGGAAATCTATTCATCAAAACGCCTGTAGAAGCTAATTACATGACCATGGCAACTCAAGCTACTGGTGTTACTAAGAAAGATGAATTCCAGCCATTGGCTTTGAGAAGTCTTTATACCATCGAAAATTTAAAATTGGTAGTTCCAGAACCATTGAAAAAAGGAAATCTAATTGCGTATTCTGGAGATAAAAAAAGAGACCAAAACGTTCCTGATATGTTAAAAGTTTTGGTAAAAGGTCCTAAAACAGAACAAACCATCGATTTGTCAGTAGAAAAAGGAAATCCTAACGCATTTAAACAAATGACAATTGACGGATTAAACATAATTCTTGGGTTCGGTCCGAAAGTATATCAAACTCCATTTGCTTTGAAATTAGATGATTTTGTCATGGAAACTTACCCAGGAAGTGATTCTCCATCTGCTTATGAATCACACGTACAAATAGTAGACGAAGGCAAACAAACGCCTTATAAAATTTATATGAACCACGTTTTAAACCACAAAGGATATAGATTCTTCCAAGCAAGTTTTGACCCAGACAGACAAGGAACCGTACTATCGGTAAACCACGATTTCTGGGGAACTTTGGTAACATATATTGGCTATGCATTCTTATTTTTAGGATTGTTTGTAGCACTTTTCTGGAAAGGAACACACTTCTGGAAACTGAACCAATCTCTAAAAGACATGGCGAAAAAGAAAGTAGCGATTTTCCTTTTATTGTTCTCAATGGTTGGGTTAAATGCTCAAGAGCATCAACATAAAGAAGGAGAAGTTCATGCTGAAGCTGCGCCAACTTCTCAACCGCAAAGTGTGCCTCAACAAATGGTTCATGCTGAAATTTCTAAAGAGCATGCTGATAAATTCGGGTATCTTCTCGTGCAAGGTTTTGACGGAAGAATTGAACCGATGAATACTCAAGCGTTAGATGTTTTGAGAAAATTAGCCAAAAAAGAAAAATGGGGAGAACTCAATGCGAACCAGTGGTTCTTGTCGATTAACATCAATCCGATGGCTTGGATGAATGATAAAATCATCAAAATCGGAACAAAAGGTGGCGAAGAATTGAAGAAAAAAACCAAAGCTGATGACGAAGGATATACTTCTATGATGAATCTTTTCGTAACCGATGCGATGGGAATGCCTAAATTCATTTTGGAAGAAGATTTCAATACGGCTTTTAGAAAAAAACCAGCGGAACAAAGCAATTATGATAAAGAAGTGATTTCTGTAAACGAAAGAGTACAAGTATTCTACGGATTGCTTTCTGGACAATATTTCAGAGTAGTTCCTATTCAAAACGACCCAAATCATACTTGGAACTCTTGGCTAGATGCAGAACAAAAAGCAGATGCACAAGCACAAAACGTGATTGCGCCTTATTTCATCAGCGTAGTAGATGCTTCTAGAAATGGAGATTGGACAAAAGCAGACGAAGCGCTAACAAAAATTCAAGAATATCAAAAAACTTGGGGTAAAAATGTACTTCCAGATGAGAGCAAAGTGAGCCTTGAGGTTTTCATGAACAAAGCAAATCTTAACTTTTGGTTGTTGATTTTCTATACGATGGTTGGCGGTTTATTAATTGTTTTAGGATTTATAGAACTTTTCAAGCCAAACAAAATATTACACAAAGTAATTAAATCTATCATTTACATTGGAGTAGTAGGGTATTTTCTCCACTTTTTAGGGTTAATTGCAAGATGGTATATTTCTGGTCACGCTCCTTGGAGTAATGGTTACGAAGCCATTGTATTTATTTCTTGGGTGGGAATTTCAGCAGGTTTAATGCTGTATAGAAATGCGAATGCACTCATTCCAGCTGCAGGATTTATGGTAGCGGTAATCATGATGGGATTTGCACATGGAGGTTCTCAATTAGACCCACAAATCACACCTTTAGTTCCAGTGTTGAAATCATATTGGTTAATTATTCACGTGGCGATTATTACCAGCAGTTATGGTTTCTTCGCTTTGTCAATGATTATTGCAGTGATTTCATTGTTTTTCTATATCATTTCAAGTAAAAATACATTTGATAAACATGACCATTCTACGATTAAAGAATTAACCATCGTTTCAGAAATGTCCCTAACCATTGGATTATTTGCATTAACCGTTGGAAATTTCTTAGGTGGAATTTGGGCAAATGAATCATGGGGTAGATATTGGAGCTGGGACCCGAAAGAAACTTGGGCATTCATTTCTATCATTGTGTATGCATTTGTATTGCACATGAGATTGGTTCCAGGGTTGAGAGGAAGATACGCCTTCCACTTAATGACCATGTTCGCATTCTGTAGTATGGTAATGACTTATTTTGGAGTAAATTATTACCTTTCTGGATTGCATTCTTATGCAGCAGGAGATCCTATTCCTGTTCCAGCTTGGGTGTACATCAGTATTGGAGTAATGACGGCATTAGGTTTAGGTGCTTATTACAAGTACAAAAAACTGACGGCAAAATAATATAAAATTCAAACCTTTATCTTTAATTTTGATAAAGGTTTTTTAATAATAATTGTAATGGAAAAGAAATATAAAATTCAGAAAAATCCTTTTGTAGTTCCTACTACAGATGGTAAATTGATTCAAGAACATTGGGGAAATTCTACAGGGAATTCAGAAATTTCTATTGCACACATGATTGCGCCACCACATTGGAGCGAACCGTATCAAACGCCAGAATTTGATGAATTTACCATCATTGTGAGAGGAAAAAAACAGTTTGAAATTGACGGGGAATTAGTAGTTTTAGAAGCTGGACAAAGCATTTTAATCCAAAAAGGGGCAAGAATTCGTTACAGCAACCCTTTCGAAGAAGAGTGCGAATATTTAGCCATCTGTTTGCCTGCTTTTTCAATGGATTTGGTGAACAGGGACGAATAAAGTATTCAAAATTACACCCTTTAGGGAAGGGGAAAATAATTTTGAATATATAGCCATCTGTTTGCCTGCTTTTTCCATGGATTTGGTGAATAGGGAAGGATAGAGTATTTAAAATTACGCCTTGTAGAAAAGAGAAATAATTTTGAGAAAGTTTTTTTATTAATAAAAGATATAAAAATTCACAAAAAATTAATTCTATTGATTGCATAATATTATATTTTTGTAAAAAAGTTAAAAATTTGATTTCATATACCATTTATCAAAATTCTGAAAGTGCAGAATGGGTGACCTTTGTTCATGGAGCGGGAGGAAGTTCCTCTATTTGGTTCAAACAAATCCGCGAATTTCAGAAGAAGTTTAATGTCTTATTGCTCGATTTACGCGGACACGGAAGTTCTAATAAATTAAAGGCTAAGAAATACACCTTTCAATCTATTGCGCATGATATTTTAGAAGTTATAGACCATCTTAAAATCAAAAGTTCTCATTTTGTGGGGATTTCTTTAGGTTCTATTGTGATTCGTCAGTTGGCAGAAATGCGTCCAGAACGAGTAAAATCAATGGTAATGGGAGGAGCCATTCTGAAAATGAATTTCCGCTCGCAGATTTTAATGAAAATCGGCAATATTTTTAAATACATTTTACCATATTTGGTTTTGTATCGTCTCTTTGCCTTCATTATTATGCCCAAGAAAAATCATAAATCTTCTCGAAATCTCTTTATCAATGAGGCAAAGAAATTATACCAAAAAGAATTTATCAAGTGGTTTAAATTGACAACAGAAATCAATCCTATTCTGCGTTGGTTCAGACAAAAGGAACTGAATATTCCTACTTTTTATGTGATGGGAGAAGAAGATTATATGTTTTTGCCTTCGGTGAAAGAAGTGGTAAAAAACCACGAAAAAACATCGAGTTTATTGGTGATCGAAAACTGCGGTCACGTAGTCAATGTAGATGCTCCACATGTTTTCAACAGCAAAGTGATTCGATTTTTAGAATCCCTCAAAAGATCTTAAATTCATTTATCACTCAACATGCACCACAAGTCATCACATTATCAAATAATAAATCTACAAAATGAGTTTTGTAGATTTTTTTTATGGTCAAACTTCCAAAATACAGGATATTTTAAAAATAATTCTTATTTTTGACTTCATTTTTAGATAAAATTTATGAAGTCACTCGATAAATTAGATTACAAAATCCTCAATATTCTGCAAGAAGATAACACGATTGCCATCAAAGATTTGGCAGAAAGAATTGGTTTATCTTTCACACCCACTTATGAAAGAGTAAAATCTCTCAAAAACAATGGAATCATCAAGAAATATGTAGCCATCGTAGATAGAGAAAAAGTAGGGTACGAGTTGGTAGCGTATTGCAACGTCACCATTAAAAATAAATCAGTAGAAATTTTGAGAGATTTCGAGGAAAAACTCAATAAATGTCCTGAAATAGTAGAAGTAGTGAGTGTTTCTGGTGTGTATGATTACATGATTAAAATTGTAACCAAAAACATCAAAGAATACAATGATTTTGTAGAAAAAACATTTACCAATTATCCACACATCGGCGATTATCACAGCAGTATTGTACTGTGTACGGTAAAAGAAGAAACCAAAATTTTCTTGTAAATTTTGAAATAAAAGATAGAAAGTCACATCATCACGATGTGACTTTTTTGATGGAATATGTTTTTGATGAATTTAAAATTCTAATCCCAAATTTTTAAGTTCGGTTTCTAAATTGATATTTTCATTCACATGAACCGTGATGAAATCTAAACTTTTTGCCGTTTCGATGTTGTGGAAATTATCATCGATAAAAACAGATTCTTCTGCTTTTATTTGATAACGGTCGAGGAGAACTTCCCAAATTTTAGGATTCGGTTTGATGAGTTTTTCTTCGCCTGAAACTACGATTTTTCCTTCAAAAACATTGAAAAATTCATAATTAGCCAAAGCGTAAGGGAAAAACTCTGCCGACCAATTCGTAAGCCCGAAAAGTTCATATTTTCCTTTTAATCTTTGTAAAACACTCACGTTTTCTGGAATGTCTGAACGCAACATGATGTGCCAGTTTTCATAATACGCCAATATCTCTTTTTCCCATTCTGGATGCTTAGAAATGAGCAAAGCATTGGCTTCAGCTACGCTTCTGCCTCGGTCTTGTTCCGCATTCCATTCATTGGTAGCGATATTTCCCAAGAAATATTCCATTTTCTCGTCGTCATTGAAATAATCTCTGAAAAAATAACGCGGGTCCCAATCCATAACCACTCCGCCAAAATCAAAGATGATATTTTTGATATTCATGTTTTTCTTATTTTAAAATTCTACATTTTCGAAATGATAGTTTCCATTTTCAAATCTCGCAGCAATATGCTGTAAACCATTGCTCAAAATAATTTTTTCAGCACCAATCACCGAATTGTATCGGGCAATTTGTTCAAAAGTTTGTTCGGTAAGGGTAATGTGCGGTGCTTTGAGTTCTACCAAAATTTTAGGCGCTGTTTTTTCGGTAATCAAGAGGTCTATTCTCTTAATCGTTCCGTTTAATTCTAGTTTTTTTTCTAGGATTAATGCAGATTTTGCATACTTTTTTATCTGGGTGAAATAGTGTACGAAATGCTGTCTTACCCACTCTTCAGGAGTGAGAACCAGCCAAGATTTCCTTACCATATCATAAATAAAAAACGTATCTTTGTCTCGCTTGATATCAAAAACAAAATCTTCTTTAAAATTTAATTTCGGCAGCTGCATTCAGATGAAAGAATTAGAACAGATTTTCAAACATATTAAAAATAGGGAATTTTTACCCATCTACTTTTTCCATGGCGAAGAAGCTTTTTTTATAGACGCAGCTGTAAAAGCATTAGAAAATGATGTGCTTACAGAAGACGAAAAAGCTTTTAACCAAACCGTAGTCTATGGCAAAGATACCAATTATAATGATATTTTGGCACTTTCTAGACAGTATCCTATGATGGGAGACAAGCAACTCATCATCGTAAAAGAAGCACAAGACTTAAAATTAAACGAAGACGAATCTAGAATTTTAGAAAACTACGCCACAAATCCTGTAGAATCTACCATTCTGGTCTTTGCGCACAAGCATAAAAAAGTAGACAGCCGAAAAAAAGTGTTCAAAGTTCTAGACAAAGCAAATATGCTCTTTCACAGCGAACCTGTAAAAGATTATAACTTGGCGAAATGGATAGAAGACGAATCTAAAAACCTTCAAATAAAACTAGCGCCAGGAATTGCTCAACTATTGGCAGATTACTTGGGAAATGACCTTTCTAGAATTTCCAATGAGCTCAATAAAATGAAATTGGTGCTGAAAGAAGGAGAAGTTTTAGATGGTAAATTGGTAGAAACGCACATTGGAATTTCTAAGGAATTTAATGTTTTTGAATTGCAAAAAGCACTCGGTAAGAAAGACAGCAATCAAGCCTTCAAAATTGCGTATTACATGGGAAAAAATCCCAAAACCAATCCTATTGTCATGACCATAGGAAATCTCTATAATTTTTTCAGCAATGTGGTGATGTATCATACCGTAGCGAATCAAGGCCAAAGTCTTATTGCTTCGGCATTGGGTGTGAATCCTTATTTTGTGAAAGATTATGCAGAAGCGGCGAGAAATTATCCGTTGAAATTTTCGACCAGGATTATCTCCGTTTTGAGGGAAATTGATTTAAAATCAAAAGGTCTAGGTGCGGTAAATATGGAGGAAAGTGAACTCTTAAAAGAAATGGTCTACAAAATTGTAAACATTGATAAAATCAAAAGCTAAAAATGATTAAAAATATCTGGAAACAAATCATTTTACTCATTCTTCGTTTACAAGGCGAAGCAGATACCAGTCGGTACAAAGTCATTAAAACCAAAAATAATATTTTGGTTTCCCTAAGAAACGAATTCAAAAATTTTTTACTCATCACCATCGGTGTATTTTCTGCAGGTTTCGGTTTCAAAGGATTTCTTTTGACCAATAAATTTATAGATGGTGGCGCAACTGGGATTTCGTTATTGGTTTCAGCATTGACAGAAATTCCGATTTATTACTTGATTCCGCTCATCAACTTGCCTTTCATTATTATGGGGCACAAAACCGTGGGAATCAATTTTGCAGTGAAAACAGCGCTCGCAATTGGTGGTTTAGCATTGGTTTTAGCCAACGTAGACTTCCCAAATGTGACCAATGATAATATTCTAGTGGCGGTTTTTGGTGGTTTCTTTTTAGGAGCCGGAATCGGTTTGTCTATTAGAGGAGGTGCTGTAATTGATGGAACTGAAGTTTTAGCATTATATTTAAGTAAAAAATTAGGGACAACCATTGGAGACATTATCATCATTATCAATGTAATGATTTTCTCTGCTGCAGCCTACTTTTTAGGCGTAGAAATCGCTTTGTATTCTATGATTACGTATTTATCGGCTTCAAAAACACTCGATTTTATTGTAGAAGGAATTGAAGAATACATTGGGGTAACCATCGTTTCTTCAAAATGTGATGAGATTAAAGAAATGATTTACAATAAACTAGGAAGAGGAGTTACCGTTTATAATGGCAAAAAAGGCTTCGGAAAACGAGGAATGAAAGAAGATAGCGACATTATTTTTACCGTGATTACCCGTTTAGAAGTGAGCAAACTGACCACGGAATTAGAGAAAATTGCACCAACCGCATTCGTGGTGATGCACACGGTAAAAGATACCAAAGGCGGAATGATTAAGAAAAGACCATTGAAACATTAATTTCAACTTTTCATTATATAAAAATTTTCAAAATTGGAAAGTCAAATCAAAAATTGCTTTCATTGAAAAAATTCATCAGCGAATCATCATCAAAACAATAAAATTCACGAAATTTGCAACTCAAAAAATAACAACCCTTATATTCTATGGAAAATAATATATTAGATTGCGTGATTGTAGGTTCTGGACCATCTGGTTATACTGCTGCTATATATGCAGCCAGAGCAGATTTAAAACCTGAATTATACACTGGTTTAGAGCCAGGAGGTCAGTTGACTACAACGACCGAAGTAGAAAACTTCCCAGGTTATCCAAACGGAATTACAGGTCCTGAAATGATGATGGATTTGCAAAAACAAGCCGAAAGATTCGAAACCAAAGTACACTATGAAATGATTACGAAAGTAGAATTTTCTAAAGAAGTAGGGGGTGTTCATAAACTTTGGGCAGGCGAAAAAGAAATTTTAGCGAAAACAGTGATTATTTCTACAGGAGCTACTGCTAAATATCTAGGTCTAGAAGACGAGAAAAAATATTCTGGAGGTGGAGTTTCTGCTTGTGCTACTTGCGACGGATTTTTCTATAGAGGCAAAGACGTAATCGTAGTAGGAGCTGGAGATACTGCAGCAGAAGAGGCTACTTATCTTTCTAAATTGTGTAACAAAGTGACCATGTTGGTAAGAAAAGACCATTTCAGAGCTTCTAAAGCAATGATTCACAAGGTAAACAATACGCCTAATATCGAAGTGAAATTCAATCATGAATTAATCTCCATCGAAGGAGAAAACAACTTAGTAGAAAGAGCAGTGGTCATCAATAACCTAACGCAAGAAACTTCTAAGATTGATGTTCATGGTATTTTCATCGCGATTGGTCACAAACCGAATACTGATGTTTTTGCAGGTCAAATTACCTTAGACGAAAACGGTTATATCATCACCGAAGGAAAATCTTCTAAAACCAATTTACCGGGTGTTTTCGCAGCAGGAGATGTACAAGACCACATCTACAGACAAGCGATTACAGCAGCGGGTTCTGGTTGTATGGCAGCCATAGATGCTGAACGTTATTTATCAGAATTAGAATAAATCATTGAAAACCTTAGTTTACATATTTTTAGGAGGCGGATTAGGGAGTGTAATGCGGTATTTGGTATCGTTTTATACTTCCAAATTCCTTTCTATCGGGAGTTTTCCTCTCGGAACATTCTTGGTAAACCTCATCGGATGCTTTTTAATAGGTCTTTTTTCGTCTTATTTTATTAAAGTAGACAATTCCCTTAAATTTCTATTGATTACTGGTTTTTGTGGAGGCTTTACCACGTTTTCTACTTTTGCAGCAGAAAACTATTCTTTATTACAAAATCAAAATTATATCGTGCTTATTTCTTATATTTTATTGAGCATAATCTTAGGAATTATAGCAGTAATATTAGGTTTTCAGGCAGCAGGCAATTAATTTTTGATGTTGAAAATTAATGCGTTATAAAAAATGTAGAAAAATCTAAAAAAATAATTTTGTCAGAATTTAAAAAGGTTCTATATTTGCACCACTGAAAACGAGATAATCGTTTCTGGAGAAATGGCAGAGTGGTCGATTGCGGCAGTCTTGAAAACTGTTGACTGTAACAGGTCCGGGGGTTCGAATCCCTCTTTCTCCGCCAAAATAATTACAAACGCTGTAAACTATTGTTTACAGCGTTTTTTCTTTTTAATCCTTTTTATACGAAGTCAGGGATTAGAAATCCGTGATTTCAAAAATTCTAACAACTCTTCTTAGGCAAAAGAATAAAAAAAATAAATCACAATCCTGGGCAAAACATCTCTAAGGTACCTCAGGGACCTAAAAAAAACAAAGTCATGTTGATCCATCTCCGTGAACTCTTTTGATAAATGCCAAAAATCGATAACGTCAAAAAGTAACTTCTGCAAAAATTTTACGACTATTTCTAAAAAAAATGAATCTAAAATTGCCTATATTTTTCCTTTTGCTATCACATATTTTTATACGTTCCCAAATAACGATACAGGGTGTTGTAAAAAATGAGGAAAATAAAAATTTGTCATATTGCGCAATAGGAATTAAGGATACTAAGATTGGGGCAATAACTAATGAAAATGGATATTATAAAATCACTATTCCAGATGAATTTCAAAATAAAAGCATTGTTTTTAAAGCCGAAGGTTATTTAGAAAAAAATCTTAATCTTGCAGAATTGAAATCTAATGCGAATGTGTATTTAGAATACAAAACCTCAAATATTCAGGAAGTAATTTTAAAGGCCAAAAAATTAAAAGAAAAAACGCTAGGAGAGAAATCCCGCCCTTTTTTAACTTTTTCAAAAATGTTCGACAAAAATGTTCCAACGATTGAACAAGGAAATATTTTTGATATCTATAAAAGAACAAAGTTAAAATCCTTTAGTTTTCATATTATTCCAAGTTCAAAATATGAACAGATAACTCTAAAATTAAATGTTTACAATGTAAAAAATTCGTTACCCTACCAATCCATATTAAATGAAAATATCATTTATAAAACCTCTACAAATGGTTGGCAAAAAATTGATCTATCAAAGTATAAATTGCTTTTTAATAATTTAGACAAAATTGCCATCACATTACAACTAGTAGATTATGTCCCTTTGAAAGATACAGATTTTGTATTTGGAATTTCCGCAAAAAAATCACTCTCAAAAAATTTAATGTTTAGATTTCAAAGTCAATCTCAGTGGGAGAAAAGTGATGGGACTTTTCTTACAAATCTTGAAATAGGTTATGATAAGAAAGCAAGCGCATCTTTGGAGAACAAAATAAATAAGGAGGAGAATATCGAAAATGATATTGAAAATAAGCTGATTAGTTTTTATAAGGCAAGAGAAGAAAGTTTGAAAACAATTTACGGCAAAAACCCAGAAGGCAAATACATAACTCTTGATGACGCTAAAATATATTATGAAGAATATGGAAAAGGGGAACCTTTAATTTTATTAGAAGGGAATAATGGACTCATTTCAGATTTTTACAATCAAATTCCAGTTTTTTCAAAACAATTTCGGGTGATTGCAGTGGATACAAGAGCCCAAGGGAAAAGTTTGGACTTTGCAGAAAAAGACTATGGATATGAAAAACTGGCAGATGATGTGCTAAAAATAGTAAAACAACTCAAATTGGAAAAAGTGAACATTATAGGCTGGAGTGATGGCGGAATAACTGGTTTAATTTTCAATTTCCAAAATCCAAATCTTGTCAATAAATTGGTGACTATTGGAGCAAACACCCATCCTAATGGTATAAAAGAAGAATTATGGTCATCCATAAAAGAAAGATATGAAAGTACAAATGATGAAAAGGAAAAGAGGAGATTGAACTTAATGATAAAATATCCAAATATTACAGAGAATGATTTGAAAAAAATAAAAAATCCCGTTTTAGTAATAGCAGGCGATAATGATGAAATAAAATTAGAGCACACAGAACAAATGGCAAAAATGATTGATGATTCAGAATTAGAGATTATTGAAAAAAGCACACATAATGTTCCTTTCGATCAACCCAAAATGCTGAACAAAAGAATTATAGACTTCTTGAAAAAATAATTGGCTAAGTTTTTTAAAATGGACACTATAGCTTACCGAAGACAACTTAATGAAGCTACTTTTTCTTCGGTATCCATCTATAATATATAACTCAATCCTACGCACCTCTTATCCCTCATATTCCCTATAACTCATTCTTTTTTTTTATTAAATTTGTGGGTAACCAATAAACGGAAACTCAATATTTCAAATTAAATACTTTCAATTATTAATAGGGAATATGTTTTTAACAATTAAAATTAGCATCTTTAAGGTCACCAGAAAGTTTATCCGAACCGCAAAATAAAACAGAAATGAAATCGAAAGTTCAACAATTAAGAGAGGAAAAAAACTTAACTCAAAGTGAGCTTGCCCAAAAAAGTGGACTTTCACTAAGAACCATTCAAAGAATTGAAGCAGGGAACATCCCAAAAGGATTCACCTTGAAGGCTCTTGCAAATACTTTTGAAATTGAACCTGAAAAACTATTGCCTTCTAAAGAAAATACAAAAATTGATAGAATAAAATGGATTAATTTCTCCAGCTTAATTGGGTTAATAATACCTTTTGGCGGTGTTATATTTCCTTTTATTTTAACCTATAAAACAAAAGATCCTAGAATCAAGGAATTAGGGAAAAGTATTGTTAGCGTTCAAATCATTTTAGCAACCGCCTTAGCAATTTCTCAAATCGCAAGTCCATTCATTCAAAAAGAGTTGTCATTGCATTTTCCACTATTTTTATATCCACTATTATTAATTTATGCCTTAAAATTACTGGTAGTGATCCTAAATGGTATAAGCTTAAATAATAATAACGATTTACACAAAAATCTAAAAATCAATTATTTATAAGTTAGTAATTAAATTGACGTAAAATTGACGTATTGATTTTGCCTTCATTTTGCTTTATAAAAAAGAAGTTTGCAAAAAAATACTCCAATGAAAATTTTAAAGAAAGTTGTATTAACGCTTTTTGTTATTTTAGTAGCCACTACAGCGGGTGGTTATATTTATTTTAACCTAAAATTCACACTAGATAAAAATTATTTGAAAGTAGAAAAAGAGAGCGGTTCTATTCCATTGACTTGGTTAGGGAAAGAAAAAACGGCCTTGTTACTTCCCATTCATTTTTCTAATGATACCATAACGTATTATTTGCAATTAGATACTGGCTCGCTTTACACTGTTTTTTATGCGAAAGCAATCCAGAATATTCCTCAAATTTCCATCCATAAAGAAATTGCAAAAGCATCTTTTTATTTAGGAAAAACCAAAGTCACTTCCGATCATTTCAAAATATACAATATGGGAAGTGAAAATAAAGATTCGCTAAAAATAATTGGTACAATGGGAGCTGACATATTGGAAGACAGAAAGACAATTATCAATTTCAAAGAAAATTACTTGGTTTTAAATGTATCAAACGTTCCCCTTATATTTCAAAACAAACTTTTTGATTTCCAATTCAAAAAAAGAAAAATAATCTTAAACGGATTTTTAAAAGCAAAAGAGGAAAAATTTTTATTTGATACAGGTACCAGTGCTTACGAATTATTAACCAACAAAGAAGTATGGAATAATTTAAAAGGATCTAACTCAAAAATAATCATTGAAAAATCAGAACAATCTTGGAATAACGTGTTAACGACATATACGGCAAATTGTAAACAAAAAATTCAAATAGCCAACGTGGAAATACCTCTTAACAATGTTACATACGTAGAAGGATTTTCACAAGCTCAATATGCCATGATGAAGTTTTCGGGCATGACTGGCATGTTAGGAAACAAAATCTTTTCCAATAATATTTTGTACATAGACTGTACCCAAAATAAAATAGCAATTGAATAAAAACCCACGCTCCGAATCTTCCAAAATTCGGAGTTTTTTACAATCTAAACTAAGCTTCCCAAAGCGAAAATGTAGAAGCCACTTTGTCTTTCTGTAAAAATCACTACCTATCCATAACCTCATCATTTCATCACCACACTAACCCCATTCTCCCATCAATCCATTTTCCAATCTCGCATCTCGTACCTCATCCCTCATCCACCGATGGCACAAACTTCTAATCCGTGACTGCAAGCCAGAACTCTGTCATTCTGAAAGAAGCCCAGTATAGTGAAGAATCTTTTCATAAAGGAAAGCATTTCAATTTTACGATTTCACAACTTCACAATTTCTCCCAATCCTTCATCTCTCATCCATCATCCCTCATCCCTCATCCTTCATCCTTCATTCTTCTTCCTTCATCCCTCACCCCTCATCCTTCATCCTTCATCCCTCATCCCTCATCCCTCATCCCTCATCCCTCATCCTTCATCCTTCATCCCTCATCCCTCATCCTTCATCCTTCATCCTTCATCCTTCATCCCTCATCCCTCATCCCTCATCCTTCATCCTTCATCCTTCATCCTTCATCCTTCATCCTTCATCCTTCATCCCTCATCCTTCATCCTTCATCCTTCATCCTTCATCCTTCATCCTTCATCCTTCATCCTTCATCCTTCATCCTTCATCCTTCATAACCTCATCACTCCATCACCTTTCACGGTGGCTGAGCACAGACTGAAGGTCTGCGAACGAAGTTCACGAAGCCAAAATTCATACAATCAGTTCCCCTCTTATAGAGGGGTGGCATTCCGAGCATCGGAATGACGGGGTGTTTTTTCCTTCAAGCAAGTAATGAATAAAGATTTTTACGGTTTTCCAATTTTATTTTATTCCTTTTATTATATTTGTAATGAACTAATAATCATAAAACTAATATGGAAATATTCCCAACTCCCTTTTCTTAATTTTCCTGATATAGCTAAAGATGTCTATGCTGACCCCTTGGCTACATTTCCTTGTGCTAATTTCTTATAAACAGAAATTTCACACCACAAAAAAACAAATCATAAATCAAGAAAACTAAATGCAACTCAACCAATCCATAATATCAGATATAAAATCTATAATCGCTCAGTCAAAAGATAGGGCGATAAGAGCAGTTGACCATCAGCGCACACTCATGTATTGGCATATTGGCAAACGGATCTTTGAAGAAGAGCAAGAAGGGAAAGACCGTGCTGATTATGGGAAATACTTAATAAAATATCTTTCAGAACAATTACAACCAGAATTCGGAAGTGGTTTTTCTAAAAGACAAATTGAGTTATTTAGACAGTTTTATCGTGTTTTTCTAATTGCGAACGCACTGCGGACACAATTAAGCTGGACACAATATAAATTGCTTTTAAGTGTTGATAGTGAGGGTGAAAAAATGACAAATAATAGATTGATTAAAAGAATTAAGGAAGGAGTCAAAAAATTAAAAAGTGAATAATCAAACTAATCCAAACTTTGACTTCGTTAAAATATTCAACGAGAACTGAGCGTACAAGCTTGTTTTTCCAGAAAGGGAAGAGGTAGATAATAATTTCAATAATTTGGGTAGGTAATTGTTTAGTTATGAATTATAATATAAAAGCATTTATAAAATTTGGGAGTGAAAAAAATATTATAGATTTATATAATAATGGAACAGTATTTCTAAATACAATTCAATATTTTAGAAATATTGAGGATGGAGAGCTAAGAGGTGATAAATATGAGGGTGTTTCTGAAGTTATTAATTCACTTCCTGGAACATTTAAAATTAAGCAAAGTGAACAGGAGTTCAGATTTGAAAAAGTCCATTTAAGAAAATCATTCAAAGAAATATTAGGGAATATCTATTCTTTATATGCAATTTCAGATAAAGGATTCCGGAATTATCAGGATTTTAAAATAGATGAAAGATTGAATGGATTTGGTTCCCATTGTTTTGTAATTGATCCCAAATCTTTTATTAACAAAATGGAAAAAACACTCCACAATCTAGGATATTCGTACAATCACGGATTTGTAGATTATTATGATAAGGAAAAAATATGTAGAGAAGTTTCCTTATTCGAAAAGCCGTTAGAATTTGAATATCAGAAAGAATTTAGATTTTTTTTGAAAAACGAAAAAATAGAACCAGTTAAAATTCAAATAGATTCTTTAGAGAATTGTTCTGAGCTTTTTAGAACAGAAGATATATTGACACTACAACTAAAACCAAAAGAATTAATATAGATGCTGACAGAAATTGAACTAAAATCTATCATTGCTTCAGGAGAAGGATATAATGCCGAATTCAAAGTAAATTTTCCTTCTAAAATTAAAGAAGTTACAGAAGAAGTATGTGCTTTTGCAAATGCTGCGGGAGGTACGCTTTTAATAGGTGTTGATGATAAAAACACAGTTCAGGGAGTAACTTTTGATAATGCAAAACGTTCTGCATTACAAAATTCTATTGGAGAAATTTCTCCCACACTTCATTGTGAGATTTATACAGCAGAAGTTGAAGGAAAGGAAATTATAGTAATAGAAGTTCCGTCTGGAGATAATAAACCTTATGTTCTTTCGGGAGCAATATATGTTCGTCAAGGTCCAAATTCTCAAAAACTGACAACCGTGGAAGAAATGAGAGATTTTTTTCAGCAGGCTGATCGCATTTATTTCGATGAAGCTCCGTGCAAAGCAATTGATATTGCCAAAGATATTCCGGAAGAAAACATCAGACAGTTCAGAGAATTAGCAGGATTTAATGGTACTATTGCTGATGAGCAGATTTTCAATAATTTAAAACTTTATACCAAAGATACTTTTCTGAAAAATGGAGCTGTATTGTTTTTCGCTCAGAATCCCGAACAATTTTTTGAAAAAGCGGTAGTAAGATGTATTGCGTTTGAAGGCACAGACAAAAGATTTATAATTGATGATAAATTAATGCAGGGGACATTGTATCAGCAGTTTCTTCAGACAATGGAGTGGCTAAAAGGAAAGCTAGATGTCCGCTATGACATTGAAGGAGTAGGTTCTCAGCCAAGAAAAGAAATATGGGAAATTCCTGAAACAGTTTTTAGAGAGGCTATTATCAATGCTTTAGCTCATAGAGATTATTATGAAAAAGGAGCAAGAATAACTATTGAATTGTTCACAGATAGGGTTGAAATATCCAATCCAGGTGGTTTGGTAAGTGGTATTCCAAGAAACGAATTTGGAAAAAGAAGTTTAAGCAGAAACCCTCTTATCTTTGGGCTATTTGAGAGAATTAGAATGGTGGAACAGATAGGTTCTGGTATTGTAAGAATGAGAGACTTAATGATAGAAGCAGGACTCACGCCTCCTGAATTTACAATGGAGGGAATGTTTACAGTAATATTTAGAAGACCTTTTGATTTTGAAAAGTGGGTAGAAAGATGGGCAGAAAAACTAACCAATAACAG
This sequence comes from Cloacibacterium sp. Arc13, assembly GCF_041431305.1. Lineage (NCBI taxonomy): Bacteria > Pseudomonadati > Bacteroidota > Flavobacteriia > Flavobacteriales > Weeksellaceae > Cloacibacterium > Cloacibacterium sp. Arc13. The sequence goes on along the minus strand of NZ_JASMRM010000006.1, from coordinate 45,384 downwards.
AGTTAAAATTCTTAGAGAAGTTCATGCAAATAATAGAGTAACTAAAAGAGAATTAGAACAAGAAGTGGGTATAAGTGCTTCTGCTATAGATAATAACTTAAACGTTCTAAAAGAATTGGGACTGCTTGAAAGAGAAGGAAGTGATAAAGGCGGTAATTGGAAACTCAACTATATCTCACCTCAGGGTGGGTAGAAAAAGTGGGTAGCAAAAACAGAAATGCATTTAAATTAAAAGAAGAAATAATTAATTTTAGACTTTGCTAATGAGGGTGAGATATTACTATAATATAAAATCTTATATCGACATTGAAAAAAATTTAACTTTCGGCAATAAATTCAATTTACTGCCAAAACTTAACAAATATTTTATTCGCAAAACACTACACAATGTGTAGTTGATAGTAAACAAAGTATGGATAAGAAAGTGACTTTAATATAAGCCTATTTAAATGAAGTCATTTCTAAAGAAAGTCTTCTCTGTTATGTATCAAAATCGGCCATTATTTGGGTTTTCCTTCGTGTTAGCTAGTGATTTTTTCGTGTTTCTTTATAATCAGCCTCGGAAAAGTACCATAAATTACGAACAAACCACGAACAAACCTAAAACTTGAGTAGAACTTGACCCTAACTTGATTGGGAGAAAAATGATGGGGTTTTATGATTTTTAACTATTTTATGGTTTTCTGTAATTTTATTAGATAACTTTTATTAATTTTGTAAGAAACTAATTATTATGAGCTTAGATTAAAAATTATTTCATTTTTCTAAGGATAAAATTTGTTGAAAAAATACATCTAATAATGAATTAGATATTATATTTTAGAGTTAATTTTAAACCGAACAAATTTCCATATGAATAGCTATTTATTTAATAATGAAAAAATATAATTTTATAGATTTATTTGCTGGTGCGGGTGGCTTATCAGAAGGCTTTATAAGAGCTGGTTTTAATCCAATTGCTCATGTTGAAATGAATCCAGACGCTTGTAATACTCTTAAAACAAGAACTGCATTTCACTACTTAAAAGAGAAAGGTAGAGTAAATGAATATTATGAATATTTAAAAGGGGAAATAACACGTGATGAATTATGGTCTAAAATTCCACAACATTTAATTAGTTCGGTTATTAACAAAGAAATTTCACCTGAAACATTGCCTCAGATTTTTAATATTATTGACCAAGAACTCCAAAAAAAAGATGTAGATATAGTCATAGGAGGTCCTCCATGTCAAGCATATTCTGTAGCTGGAAGAGCTAGAAAAAATATGGATGATGACCCTAGAAATCATCTATACAAACATTATGTGGAATTTTTGAAAAAGTACAAACCAAAAATGTTTGTTTTTGAAAACGTTCCTGGTATTCTTTCAGCTAATAACGGTCATTATTTACAATTAATATTTGATGCTGTTAGAGATGCAGGATATGAACTCGATAAAAAAGTCTTGAATGCCAAAGATTTTGGTGTATTGCAAGACCGTAAAAGAGTAATTATTATTGGTTGGAAAATTGATTTGGAGATTGGATATCCAGAGTTTGATAAATCAGAAATGGAATATGAGATTGCCAAACATCTTTTTGCAGATTTACCTAAAATAAAAAGTGGACAAGGAAATTGGGGGGTTTCTAAATATGCAAGTAAAGCCAATGAGTATTTAGAAAAATCGGGAATCAGAAACGGCATTGATTTCACGACACAACACATTTCCCGTTTCAACAATGAGAACGATTTAGAAATATACAAAATTGCGGTAGAAAAATGGATTAACGAAGGAAAACGCCTAAATTATGCAGAACTTCCACCAAGATTGATAAAACATAACAACACCAAAACTTTTACCAATCGTTTTCAGGTGGTGAATCACAAAGGCGTTTCACATACTGTAGTCGCGCATATTTGTGCAGACGGACATTATTACATTCATCCTGATATCAAACAAAACCGTTCGATTACCGTGCGTGAAGCTGCTAGAATACAGTCTTTTCCAGATGATTATTTCTTTGAATCAAGCAGAACGGCGGCTTTTAAACAGATTGGAAATGCGGTTCCTCCATTAATGGCTGAAAGAATAGCCGAAAAAATTAAAGAAATGTTGTTATGAATAAACCTCAGAAAGGAAATTTTATATTTAAGCCAAGAGCTAGAATTATAAAAACAATAGGAGAAGAACTTATTAGTAATGATAATGTAGCTGTTATTGAATTAGTAAAGAACAGTTACGATGCAGAATCACCTATTGTAGAGATTACATTTAAAGGGAATGTAAAAGAAAAACAAGAGGGTAAAAAAAACAAGAGGTATATAGACCGAAATAATGCCTCTATAGTAATTTATGATGAAGGTAAAGGAATGGATTTTCAAACCATTGAATCTGCCTGGATGGAACCTGCAACAAACTTTAAAAAGAAAGGAGAAAATCAGAATACTCAAAGAAAATTTACAGGAGAAAAAGGAATAGGTCGTTTTGCTTCTGCAAAATTAGCATCAAAATTAGAATTGATAACAAAGCAGGAAAATAGTAATGAAGAAATTGTAGTAAACTTTAATTGGGATGATTTTTCAGATGAGGAAAAATATCTTGAAAAAATTCAGGTTGAGTGGGAAATAAGAGAAGCAAAAGAAATAAAGAAAAAAGGTACAATATTAAAGTTAATTGATTTAAATAATGATTGGGATGAAGATAAAATCAGAGAATTAAGAGTAACACTATCAAGATTATTAAATCCAATTGTACCGACTGAAGACTTTCTGATCAGTCTCAGTATTCCTAAGGGACTGGATAAAACTCTGGATGGAACTATTGAAAGACCGGGAACATTAAATAAACCAGATTATTATATAAAAGGAACTGTTTCTGAATACGGAAGACCAAAAAAAATTACATTTTTCAGTAAAAATATTGGTAGCGAAGAAACTCTATCTTTTTCGGATAAAGAATTTTTATTGAAGGACCCACCAAGAACATCTTTAACAGGTGAGTTCAGTTTTGAATTTAGAATATGGAACAGAGATGACTTAACAAAGCTATCAAAAGAAGTCAACTCAACTGTTAAGAATGTAAAAAAGGATTTAGATGATTTATCTGGTATTAGCATTTATCGTGATAATGTAAGAGTTTTACCTTATGGAAACAAGAATAATGACTGGGCAAGACTTGATATACGCAGGGTAAATAATCCTACCTTGAGGTTAAGTAATAATCAGATTGTAGGTTATATTTCTATAGGTTTGGATTCAAATCCTCTATTAAAGGATCAGAGTAATCGGGAAGGAATTGTTGAAGGACAGGCATTAGAGGATTTAAAAGAGCTGATCAAGCTTATTTTAAATGAGGTAGAACAAAGAAGATACAGCGAACGTCCTCGTGAAAATGACAAACAGAATATTTCACAGCAAAGCTTATTTGAGAAGTTTTCACTTAGCTCTATTTCAACTCTTGTAAAAGAGAAAATCCCTGAAAACAAACAGATTATTGAAGCTGTTGAAAAAAAGGATGTTGAAATTAAAGAAAGCATCACTAAAGTTCAGGATGTAATTTCAAGATATAGAAGATTAACTACTTTAGGACAATTGATAGATGCTGTTGTTCACGATGGGGGAAATTATCTGAATAAAATTGATATGCAGGCAACCATTTTGACAAAAGAAATGAAGAAAGCCGAAATCAACAAAGAGAAAATATCAGAACACATAAACAATATACAAAGCTTAAGAAAAGATTTCGCTCAGTTATTCCGTAGAATAGAACCATTTGGTGGTAGAAGAAGAGGCCGTCCCAAAGCTATAGTTTTAGAAGAGGTTATAAATAATCAGTTTTTACTTTCTCACATCGATTTGGAAAAACTGAATATTTCTTATTCCGTTTCAAAGACCAGAAATGTTGTCACAATGGATGAAGCTGAACTAGGTATTATATTTATGAATCTGATTCAGAATTCAATATACTGGCTTGAAAATATAGAGACTGAAAGAAATATTAAAGTAGAGGTTGATAGATCGGATTCATCCGAACTATCTGTAATTTTCAGTGACAGTGGACCTGGTATAAAAGATGGTACTGAGGCAGATATTTTTGACCCTTATTTTAGTACTAAACCAGATGGTATAGGACTAGGACTTGCAATGATTGGAGAATTGATCTCTGAGTATAATGGAGAATTTATGTTAGTTAACAACGGACCTTTGGATGGAGCTACTTTTAAAATAACCTTTAGATATAGAATATGAGTAAAGAATTAAGATTACTTTATGTCGAAGACGATAAAGAAAACAGAGATGGATTAACTGAAATTTTATCCGATGAAATAATTGGAGATTACATATTAAAAATTGATACTGTCGATTCTTTCGATAATGCTTTTGATATTATAGTTAAAAATAACTACCATATAATAATTCTTGATTTATTTAAAGGGAAACCTGATGATGGAGGAGAACAGATAGGCTTAAAAATACTTGAACAAGTTCAGTCTCATAGCTTCGTTCCCGTAATATTTTATTCTGGGAATACAAAGAATGTTGAAGAGCTTAAATCACAGATAGTTGGTATTGTTACAAAAGGTGATGATGGGATTAAAGGATTAAAAAATGAAATAGAACGTTTGATTAAATTTAATTTACCTTTTGTAAAAGAAAATCTACATCTTTACATCGAACACGAGCTTAAAACATATTTTTGGGATATTATACATAAACAAAGAGATAAATTTACACCCGAACATAATGATTTTTCATTAGGTTATTTAATGCTCAGAAAATTTGGAAATTCTCTTTCAAAAGAACGAATATCTGAAATTATAGGAAATAGTGAACTTCAAAAAGATAAAGTTCATCCAATGGAATTTTATTTGTATCCTACAGACATAGACAGAGAATATGAATGTGGTGAAATACTTCAAAAAGAGAATGAAATTTTTATAGTATTAACTCCGAGCTGTGATTTTGTAGAAAGATTTGGCAAAAAAGGAGAAAGTTTAGGTAGAAAAGTTGGTAAGATATTATTAGCAAAAGCAGAATTATTATCCGATACAAGTGAGTTTGTTGCGTACTGTGGTAACAAAAACAATGATAATAAAATTAAATTATCTAAATTAATTACATCTGGGAAGTCTGATAGATATTTTTTTCTGCCTCAAACTCCATTTATTGAAAATAGAGTCATTGACTTTCAAAGTAAAGAAATGGTTGAATATGGTGACTTAAAAGATTTTATAAGATTAGCGAAACTAGACAATCCTTTCGCTGAGGGAATGATAGCTAGTTTTATTCGATATTACAACCGAATTGGCTACCCTGATATTGATTCGGACTATGTAATTGACAGATTATAAGTTAGTTTTTTTTACGCTCTGCCAACGCACAGAAAAAATACAGCTTTGTCTCTTCCGTTATTGTAATAGTCCTTTCTATATGGATTTATTTTCTTTCAAAAGATTTAAAGGAAACAAATGAAGTTTTAGAACAATGTTCTGAGCGATATTATATGGAAGTTAATAAATAGATTAGATTTATTATAAAATATAGAATTATTAATTGATAGAGATTAAATTCTGATCAAATTAATCTGGAATATTTATTCCTTTTTCATCTTCAAATTCTTTGAAAAATTTTTCTAAAGAATATCTTTCATGTCTTAATATGTTATAGATTGTTGACAAAGGAATATTATAACCCTCAGGAAGTTTTATTTTTGAAATAGTTGATGATGTTATTCCACAAAGTTTGGCATATTCATTTTGTGAAATGATTTTTCCATTTTGATCATGATATTCTCTTAGAAATTTACTTTCAATAAAGTTACACAAGTGTTTATTAACGAGTGAATTTTTTTTATTTAAAATTTCCTTGCCTTCCATTTTTAAACAAATCTTTATCAAATGAAAAGATTTAAATAAAAAATACTGTTCGCTAAAGCGAATGATTTGAAAAAAATAATTATATTTGTAAAAATTACATTGTATATGTAATTTTGCGATACTTCAACAAAATATTAGAAGCTATTGCTTAGAATCTCGATTCGAAAACTGGTAATTTTTAGTACACGAGAGGATAAGTAAAAAGCTCACGACCTAGGCGTGGGCTCTCTTATCTGTGTACAGGCTTACCAGGGCCCCGAATCGGATAATGTAGAGTCCCATGCCGTTTTCTTTTATGCCGTCCGCATCATCTACATTTTTCTAAGCCGCTTTTCAAAATACAGTATCAAATAGACGGATACAATGGCAGCGCACCATTGCGGCTTATTAGCTTTCACGGGACATTTCATCATTCATATTAAATTCAGACCACTTTGCAGAGGGAGGCTATCCTTTGGTATTCTTCCTCTCTTAGAGGTCAATTAAAAACCTAAAACCAAGAAACAGACAGTCCACAAAACCACAAACCATAGAAAAACTCAATTAAAAAAGCCCTTTCCGCAAAAGTTGACGCTACGCAGGAAAGAGCAAAGTCTAATAAATTAAACCTTAACAAAAATATGAAAAATATTTTTTGCAGGGCATTCTTGTCCCTATTTTTAACCTTACTAGCCTTCACCACAGGCTTATCACAGAACAAATCTCTTACTATAGGAGAAGCACTTCCAGAAAGTGTATGGTCTACTCCCTTACAATTGGTCAACCATTCACAGAAAACCATGACTCTTAATCAGGATAAAGAAAAGCTCATTCTTCTTGACTTTTGGAACACATGGTGCAGCAGTTGCTTGGCCAACTTTCCGAAAATGGAAGAACTCCAAAAACAATTTGCCGACAAAATAAAAATTATCCCAGTCAGCAACCAAGACCGCCCAACCCTAGAAAAATTCTTTGCCACTAAAAACGGTCAGCGCTATAAACAAGTGGTTTCTGTAGCAGGGGATAAAATCCTACATCAGCTGTTCCCACATAAAGGCGTGCCCTATATCGTATGGATCAAAGATGGTAAACTACTCAATACCACAGATGCAGAACAGGTAACAGAAACTTCGATTTCAGAAATACTCGGAAACAAGAAATCCTCATTACAGACGGTGACTCAAATCGATAAAACCCGACCACTCATGCTTTCTGAAAATTACGATACCGAAAAGGAAACAGAATTGCAATCCTTTGCTTTTCTTTCAAAAGGCAGAATCAGAGCATTAGATTTTGGAACATGGTTTCATAGGGATAAAGGCAAGACCTACGGCAGACAGTTCACGAACAAATCTCTTTTAGAAATATATAGAGCAATAGGTTATGAACTTTTTGAGCAAAGAGGGGATGTTTTAAGTGAAAAACGAATGTTAAATACCATTCAACAACCTGAAAATATAGATTTCAATACCAATATCACCAGTAAAGAAACCGACGCCAAATTATACAGCATAGATTTTATAGTTCCAAAAAGCCAAGCAGATTCCTTGTACAGCAAAATGCTCCGTTTTATCAATGAAAATACGCCTTACACAGTAAGTTTAGAGAAAATAGTAACTCAATGCCTTGTACTGAAACGCACTTCTGGAAAAGATAAAATCGCCACAAAAGGAGGTGTTTTTGTAAATAAATTTCTAAAAACACCATCGGTGTTGCAAAACGCTACTTTGGATTATATGCTCTCAGCACTTAATGTTAACAAGAATATCACCGCTCTACCTGTCATTGATGAAACAGGATATAAAGGAAAAGTAGACTTGCGCTTTTCAAATGTAAATGACATTAAAACTCTTCAGAAAGAATTAGCCCAATATGACCTCGCATTGGAAGAGGAAGAACGAGCAATCTTGATGCTTGTGATTAAAGACAAATAATACCATCAACAACAAAAGAACAAATTAAAAAAACATGAAGAAAATTTTGATTTTACCTGTGTTCTGTTGCAGCATAGGAATAATGGCACAACAAAAGATAAGTGGAGTAGTGCTAGATGCTTCAACAGAGAAACCCCTTGTTGGAATCCGTGTAGGAATTCCTCAAACAAAAACCACCACTTTTACAGATGGGGAAGGACGTTTTGTACTTTCCATAAGTGGAAACAATTCAAAAGTTGTAACCCTACATCTATCTGGTGAAGAGTACAACAGCCGAGAACAAAGCCTAAAACTTCCTGTGCAAAAACCACTTGTATTGTATTTATCATTGAATGTAAAAGAAATACAGGAAGTAGTACTATCTAACGGATACCAAAAAATTCCTAAAGAAAGAGCAACGGGTTCTTTCTCATCAGCAGATGGAAAACTTTTGCAACAGCAGGTGAGTACCAATATCATGGACAGACTTACCTCCATTATGAGCGGATTAACCGAAAGTAAAGGATTGAGTGATAATGGTCAACTGATGATAAGAGGACTGAGTACTTTAAAAGGTCCTAAAAGCCCTTTGATTATTCTGGATAATTTCCCTTATGAAGGAGATTTAAGCCGTATCAATCCCAATATGGTAGAAAATATTACCGTACTGAAAGATGCCGCCGCATCTAGCATTTGGGGAGCAAGAGCCGCCAATGGTGTCATTGTCATTACCACAAAAAACTCAAAATTCAATCAGCCATTCTCCTTAGAATTTACCGCAAATACCACTGTGAGTTCAAGACCTGATTTGGGATATAGCCGTCAAATGAGAAGCACAGATTTTATAGATGTAGAAATGGAGCTTTTTAAAAAAGGCTACTATGACAGTGATATCAACTCACCCAATCATCCTGTACTCACCTCAGTAGTAGATTTGTTGAATAAAGAAAGGCAAGGAATAATTACGCAAGATGAAGCTATAAAACAGATTGACCGTTTGCGTGCAATAGATGTACGAGACCAGTACAGAAAATATATGTATCTGCCGATGGAAAACAAGCAATACGCACTTAATTTATCTGGAGGTACCCCTCAATTAGCGTGGACGTCATTCATAGGTTATGATGATAATATCGGAAACCTTGAAGAAAAGTACCAAAGATTAAATACCAGATTTCAGACCACATGGCGCCCATTTGAAAAGGTAACCATAACTACGGGAGTTTATTTTACCAATACCAGTTCTAAAAGTGGAAGAAGTGCATATAATTCGGTGACGATAAAAGGGAATTGGAAAATTCCTTATCTAGAATTTGCAGATGAACAAGGTAATCCTCTAGTCGTCAACTCTATTTTTGACCAAAATTATAAAAATAGTTTACAAGGAAGCGGATTATTAGACTGGAATTACTATCCCATTACCGATTGGCAGCATAATGTTTCAAAGAATAATACCTATGAAATCATCATCAATACTGGTATTAATTACAAATTGTTTAAAGGATTAGAAGCAGATGTGAAATATCAGTATCAGCGAGTGAATGGGCAAAGTTCAACCCTATATGATGAGCAAAGTTATAATGGAAGATATTTAATTAACAGTTTCGCCCAGAAAAATCAAGATGGAAGCATTAAGTTCATCATTCCTAAGGGAGGAATTCTAACTCAAGGAAATAGTCAAACTTCCATTAATAACTTTAGAGGACAACTCAATTACAATAAGAATTTTGGGAAACATAGTATCTCAGCATTAGCAGGAGGAGAAATAAGAGAAACAGTTACCAATTATGAGAATAATCGCTATTATGGTTATAATTCGTATGATAGGTCTGTTGGGGTTGTAGACTATACCCGTCCATATCCTCATTTTGTGACAGGAGATAATAATTTTATCGAAAAAAATATGTCATTGAGGGAAACCCATCTGAATTTTTTATCCTTTTTTGCCAATGCTGCCTATACTTTTGATAAGAAATATGTCGTATCAGGAAGTATGAGAAGAGATGCCAGCAATCTTTTCGGGCTTACCACCAATGACCAGTGGAATCCGTTTTGGTCAGCAGGTTTAGCATGGAATATATCCAATGAAGACTTTTATAAGGTAAAATGGCTTCCTAGTATCAAGTTAAGAGGCTCTTATGGTTTCAACGGAAATATAGACCCAGCAATGGTTGCGGTGACCACTGTTGCCTATGACCCTGATGTATCTGTTTATACAGGTGAACCGATGGCAAGAATAGACCAGTATTTTAATCCCCAATTGCGCTGGGAGATGATGAGAATGATTAATGTTGGAATTGATTTTGCTACAAAAAACAATCGTATAACGGGTTCGCTAGAATTTTACAACAAAAAAGGAAGCAACCTTTTTGGGCTAGCTCCTATCGATTATACGACTGGAGTCACTACCATGCTATGGAATGTGGCAGGAATGAAAGGCAACGGGATAGATGTGGTGCTCAATACTAAGAATATTGATAAAGCATTCAAATGGAACAGTATTATCAATTTCAGCACCTATAAAGATGAAGTAACCGATTATTATCTTCCTACTACTTTTGCCAGTGATTTTGTTACCCAATCAGGTTCTACCGCTCCCATATCAGGAGTTATTGGACTGCCTGTGTATTCTGTTTTTGCATATAAATGGGCTGGGCTTGACCCCGAAACAGGAGCACCGAGAGGTTACCTTAATGGTGAAATTAGTCAGCAATATTCAGAAATCACCTCCTCAGATAGAGGAATTGAAGATTTACAATATTTTGGTTCTGCCATCCCTACCAGTTTTGGTTCTTTTATCAATTCATTGAGTTATATGCAATTGAACTTGGATATAGGCATCACCTATAAATTCGGGTATTGGTTCAGAAGAAGTTCTATTAATTATACCAATCTTATCAGCAGTAGAGATGGTCACAGCGATTATGAGTACAGATGGCAGAAACCTGGTGATGAACTCATGACACATGTTCCAGCAAATTCATATACCTCCAATTCTGCAAGAGATGCTTTCTATAACGGTTCCTCGATATTGGTAGAAAAAGGAGACCATATCCGATTGCAGTACATCAATGTAGGGTATCAATTCAACAATACCCAACTGAAAGGCATTTCGATGAAAAGTTTACACATATATTGTTCTGTTAGCAATTTAGGAATGCTCTGGAAAGCCAATAAATCGGGAATAGACCCTGATTACAACTGGGGAACTTATTCCTTAAAACCAGTGACGACCTATTCATTTGGGCTTCGTGCTCAATTTTAAATATTCCTTGAATCATAAATCATTAAATAAAAAATAAGATGATAAATAATAAAATAATACGATTAGTAGGACTCGTGTTTTTACTTTTAAATACGGCATGTTCAGATTTTTTAGATGAAAAATCAGACACAAAGTTAGTGGTTCCAGAAACGCTAAAAGATAATCAAGCTCTTTTAGACCGAATAGCCAATGTGTTGTCTAGCAATAGCATCAGTGGACAAATCTCATCCGATGAGATTTATATTACCGATAGTGATTATAATGGAGTCAGCTACGAAGCAGATAAGCGTCTCTATACTTGGCAACCTAATTTAGTAGCTAGAGCCACAGGAAACGATTGGGGGAGTTGCTATTTTAGAATCAATATTTGCAATACCGTTCTCAATAATCTTGAGCAATATGAAATCAGCAATACGGAGAATGTAAAAGGTCAGGCTTTAGCCATAAGAGCATCTATTTATTTGGAAGCAGCACAAATTTGGTGTGTAGCATTCAATAAAAATACTGCTAATACCGATTTGGGGCTACCGCTTCGTTTAAATCCTGATGTTAACCAGAAGTCTGTTAGAGCTACCTTACAAGAAACCTATCAACAGATATTGGAAGATTTGCATACCGCAGTTTCGCTCTTACCTGAAAAACAAATCGCAGTAACCAGAGCATCAAAAGCAACAGCATTAGGATTATTGGCAAGGACTTATTTGTATATGGGAGAGTATTCCAATGCTTTGAAGTATGCGAATGAGGCATTAGCAATTAATGGACAATTGTTGGATTTTAATACACTGACTACCTCGAGCTCTTATCCAATAAAAGAAATGAATATTGAAGTGCTGCTACCAACGACTATTGGTTATTCTCCTATTTTGTCTAGTAATACAGCAAAAATTCCATCGTCTTTATATCAATCTTATGATACCAATGACTTGAGGAAAACGGCATTTTTCAGAACAAATGCCAGTGGACAAATTTTGTTCAAAGGAAACTATACAGGCACCTCACAACGTTCATCTGTATTGGCTAAAGACGAACTTTATTTGATAGCAGCTGAAAGTTATGCTCAACTCAATGAGGTGAGCAATGCAATGTCTAAATTAAATGAACTTTTAGTGAAGAGATGGAAGACAGGAACTTTTATTCCTTTTACAGCAAGTACGAAAGAAGTTGCTTTGCGAATCATCAAAGAGGAAAGAAAAAAGGAACTTTTGTTTAGAGGACTCCGTTGGGCAGATATCAAACGCTATAACCGTGATGGAGGCGCAATAACCCTTACCAGAACAATAGGTGGCCAGACTTATGCACTGCCTCCCAATGACCCTCGTTATGCGATTGCCATTCCAGAGGATATTATCAAACAAACAGGAATGCCTCAGAATCCAAGATAAAAAATTAAAAAAATTAGGGTGGAAATATTTTCCCACCCTAACATTTTTAAAGAAATTGAAACCTAAGGTTCTAATTTTCTCTGAATAGAGATGTCTAATACCTGAGCATTGGTTTTAGAACCAAGAACAGTGCTAAGAGAACTTCCGTCTGGTACAATTACTTTACACGGTCTTTCTCCTGAAGTAACACATCCTGTGCTTCCTGATTCAGCAGTTGTCCAATTGTTTACATCGTGAAAAGCTCCTTCGCTCATATCTTCACTAATGTAGTAGAAATTTTGGTCTGCTGTATTGTTTTCAGCTAATTTAAATGACATAAGGCTTCCTGCAAATATGAGTGCCATAATAGCTAAAGCATTGGTTTTTAAAAATGATTGAATGTTCATGATACTGGTCTTTTTATACATCAAAAAAGATTCCCTTAAAAACTTTAGAAACCTGTTTGAGAATGAGTATTCTCAAACAAATGGTTGTTAATAAATACATTTAAATTCTCGGATGATTAAACCGCTTTCGACGGTCTAATTTTAAGATGATACATAATACAGATTTCAATCGTCAACTTCCGAAGTCGTCACTATGGTAACTCTCTCACAAGCAAGCTTGCTATAATTCCTAAGAACATACCAAATGTATCAGCTTATCACTTATAATAAAAATACTTGTTGTCCTAATTCATGAATTAGGACGTCTCAATTTATAAATTAGGACAACAAAAAATCAACGCAAACACCTTACAGAAAGTGATTTCCGTCGATTTTACAAAAATTTCCCAAAAAAAAATATTTCCACCCCAAAAATCCCGCTCTCCGAAGTCTCCAGACTTCGGAGCTTATAAATAATCAAAACCCATCAAAACCTCACCCCCTTACCAATCAAGCCATCCCTGCAGCTTCACCCATTCTTGGCTAGGAGCTTCCAACTTTACAATAAACTAAGCACTTTGTAGATAATCATGAGCCTCATCTCATACAGTGCAGAAAGAAATACATACAAATTTATCCTATCCATGTTCTCAAAATAATCCTCAAACTCAATTCCTTTCCCCAAAAGCCTCCCCAAAAAAAACTTAGAACTCATAACTCATAACTCATAACTCATAACTCATCCTTCATACGTGAACTTTGTAATAAAAATAAACAACCCTTAACCTACTTGAAAACTTAAAATCCAACAGTATAATTTTAAAATAAAACCCTACTAGATGTAGGGTTCTATTTAGATCTCTTATTTTATGCAGGAACTTTTGGTTCTTCCTCTCGTTCCCAAAATCGATGCTTTTGGAGAGCAATTACAAAATCATCAAGATTCCCATCCGTTATTACTCCGGCGGTCGGTAATTCAACCTGTGGAATCGCTTTAATTAATAATTCAGCAGCATCTGCATCTGCACCAATAGGCTTACAGTGTTTAAAGGCTTCTGCTACAAAATGCAGAGCATTTGCATTTGATGAAAGGGTAGCAATACTATCTCCACCCGCAACATAAACGGCGTCGAAAACTACAGACGATGCCGTTAACAGACTTTCACAAACGGGATATAGATCACCACTTTTTGTAGTGACAAATCCATGTTTTGGGGCAATAATATTCACTACGGCATCCATATCACAAAGCTGTTTTTTAATTTCTGTAAAAGCAGAATCATTCACACCATCTGCAGTCAAGAGGGCAATTCTTCTTGCTTTAATGTTGGTAGGTAATTTATCAGCTTGGCTTACAGCTGGAGATTTATCTATAGGGAGTTTATTACTAAATGAATAAAATTCTTCCAGATTTCCGTCCGCAGGAATACTTCCTGTAATCGGCTGCGGAAGTTTTTGAGGAGTGAGACCAAGATGATTTCCAACGATGGTGGCCAATTCTACACTCACTTCCAAAAGCATGTTGACGACTCTTTGGCGAATCGGAACCAATTTTACTTTTCCCAGCTCAAAGGAAAACGCATTTTGAATATGTCGCTTCTCATGAGGGGTCATACTATTATAAAATAGAGCAGGTTGACTGAAATGGTCAAAGAAACTCTGGCTTCTTTTCCTAATTTTTGACGAATCCACACGTTCATTGAAAGAATGAAATCCACCTTCCTTCATCATCGCTTGGAAAGGACAGCCACCGCCAATCGAATTGGGATGGTAATGTGCTTTACCTTTGTTAACCTGCATTCTGTGCATGCCGTCACGCTGATTATTGGTAATTTCGTGGATGGATTTGTTGATGGGGATTTCGTGGAAATTAGGGCCTCCAAGTCTTGAAATCTGTGTATCGGTGTAGGAAAAAAGTCTACCTTGAAGCAAAGGATCATTGCTGAAATCAATTCCCGGAACAATATGCCCAGGATGGAAGGCCACTTGCTCTGTCTCAGCAAAGAAATTATCAGGATTTCGGTTAAGGGTCATTTTTCCAATAATTTCTACGGGAACCATTTCTTCAGGAATGATTTTGGTGGGATCCAATAAATCAAATGGATATTTATGTTCATCTTCCTCTGGAATAATTTGTACGCCAAGTTCCCATTCAGGATAATGGCCTGCTTCTATGGCTTCCCAAAGATCGCGACGGTGAAAATCTGTGTCTTTTCCCGCAATTCGCTGAGATTCGTCCCATGCCAATGAAAGTACTCCCTGCAAAGGTTTCCAATGAAACTTCACAAAATGAGATTTTCCTTCCTCATTAATAAATCTAAAGGTATGGATGCCGAAGCCTTCCATGGTTCGCAAACTCCTAGGAATAGCTCGGTCGCTCATAAGCCACATAATGTTGTGCATGGATTCTGGCATAAGAGAGATAAAATCCCAAAAAGTATCATGAGCGGAAGCCGCTTGCGGAATTTCATTGTCTGGTTCTGGCTTTACGGCATGTACAAGATCAGGAAATTTCATCGCATCCTGAATAAAAAATACAGGCGTATTATTGCCCACGAGATCATAAATCCCCTCTTGTGTATAGAACTTTACCGCAAAACCACGAATGTCACGGGGCATATCTGTCGAGCCTCTGCTTCCTGCAACAGTAGAAAAACGGGCAAAAACGGGCGTTTTATAAGAGGTGTCATTTAAAAATTTTGCTTTGGTGTATTTTCCCATAGGCTGATATAACTCGAAAAAACCATGGGCACCTGACCCTCTTGCATGTACTATTCTTTCAGGGATTCTTTCGTGGTCGAAATGGGTAATTTTTTCTCTTAAGATAAAATCCTCAAGCAGAGTCGCGCCGCGTTCTCCGTCTTTCAATGAATTTTGATCGTCATTGATTTTCAGTCCCTGGTTGGTAGTCATAAATTCTCCTTGGGTATCTGTGGTATATTGTGCCAATTGTTCCTGTTTAGGATTTGCACCGTTTTCAAAGGGTTCTTTTTCGTTGGGTTTCATAATTTTATTGTCAAAAGTTAAACAGCTTTCATATTTTTAGATGGCAACAGATCCGTCATGGCCTGTGAATTAAGATTGGTATCTGCTATGGAACTCAATAAACAGTCAGATTTTTTTTCTTCACCTAATGTTCTCAAGAGTAAATCTAATGCTGCTCTTTCATTAAGTGTTTTGGCGTAAGCACAAAGGGTACCATATGAAGTAATTTCATAATGTTCAACCTTTTGAGAGGCGGCAATGATTGCGGCGTCTCGAACTGCTCCTTCTTCGGTGTCTTTTAAGATTTCGTCACCTTCCTTCAGTATTCCCTCCATGGCGAAACATTTTTGGGCGACAGCTTTTTCTCCCAATTGTTCAAAAACTTGCTCCAGACGGGTAACATGTTCTTTAGTTTGAGCAAGGTGGTCTTTAATGGCGGTTCTAAGTCGAGTGTCCCTCGCATTTTCAAACATTTTTGGAAGAGCCTTCACCAATGTATTTTCTACCCAGTACATATCCTTCAGTCCCTCTATAAATATATCGTTCAAGTTTTTCGATACGGACTCTGCTAAATTTTTCTGATTTTTCATAATAATAATATTAAATGGGTTTTGACCAAAGTTATGAGAAGGGTTTTACAATAATTTATACAATTATTTGTATTTTATATATAATTAATGGTTAGTTATTTTTTGAAAATTAGCGGTGATGTTGTCAATGTTTTCGAGACAATATAAAATGATTTCTCTACAGAAATAGTCTATGGGTAGAACAATAGATGAAAACGAGAATGCGGTGTAAAAATATAGGTCTAGAAGTTCTGACGATTTGATATTGATTACCCAATTATGAATATTTCTTATCCGTGACTTTCATTAACTCATATCATTTATTTTAATTAAATTTGTTGAAAGGGTTTGCAAAAAAACTCACCTAAATTTATATAACAACAGTTGATTTTAAAAAAGAGATGTCCAAATTAAAAATAGTAAGAGAACAAAAGAATTTAACCCAAGAAGAACTTTCTGAAAAATCAGGAATTTCTGTCAGAACAATTCAGAGAATTGAATCGGGGATTGCTCCCAAAGGACATACATTAAAAGCACTATCAAAAACCCTAGAAATATTAGAAACAGAGTTAACAGGCAAAACAGAAGAAAACAGAGTTGTAGAAAAACCAGAAGAATTGATAGTTAAATCGCAAACCGAAATCGGAATAGATTTTCAAAAAATTAAATTAATCAACCTTTCTTCTATCTTATTCGTCATGCTTCCGCCTCTCAATATCTTAGTGCCACTGCTTCTTTTTTATGCGCTAAAGCAAAAAAATCATTTAACCAGACAGATTATTTCATTACAAATTATTTGGACCATTTTAGCTCCCATTATTTTTATGTTGGGGATTCTTTTAAAACTTGGTCGCTCATTTACAATAGTGATTTTAATTATAATTGTACTATCCAATGTTTTCTTAATTTTAAGAAATCTTTCAGAAATAGACAGAAACAAAAGACTTCGCTATAAACTGAATTTCAATATTATATAAATGTTGTCGGGCAATTGTCGGGTTTTTGTCGGGCTATTTCTTTTCATGAAAATAGATTTTTTCAGAATATTGGTCAAAAATTAAACAATGACAAAATATTTCGGAATTATTCTATTAGCCTTACTCTCTTTTTGTGGAAATCCAAACGCTCAAATCAATAAAAATTCAACATTATTTCTAGAACTCAAATACCAAGACAGTATCTTTTTTGAAAGAGGTTTTAATAACTGTGATATAAATTATATGGATAATATTTTAGAGGAAAATCTAAAATTTTATCACGACAAAGGTGGTTTTCAGGATAAAAAATTATTCATGGAAAGATCAAAACAATACCTCTGTGGAAACCCAATTCAGAAACCTATCCGAAAGGTCTTGTCCAATAGTTTACAGGTTTTTCCTTTGTTTAATAATGGGGTTTTGTATGGAACAATACAATCTGGAGAACACCAGTTTTACATTCGTGAAAAAAATAAAAATGATATTTTACAAGGACAAGCGAAATTTACTACCGTTTGGACTTTCAAGAATAATATTTGGAAAATCAATGAGATTTTAAGCTATGACCATGGTGAGCCGAGACCTGAAGCAAATATTTTCGATAATGACTCAATTATTGAAAAATGGTTGGGGCAGAACAATGTCAGAACACTCGGACTTGGCATTATAGAAAAAGGAAAACTTAAACAAATAAAAATGTATGGTGAAATTTCAAAGGGTAATTCTGCTCCTTATAACACCATTTTTAATGTAGCTTCTCTTACAAAACCAATTACGGCTATCGTTGCTTTAAAATTAGTGAGCATGGGAAAATGGAATTTAGATGAACCTTTATACCACTATTTCGTAGACCCCGATATAGCAAGTGACCCTAGAAATAAAAAACTTACCACAAGACTTATTTTGAGCCATCAAACGGGGTTCCCAAATTGGCGTAACGATACAGAAAACAAAAAATTACAATTTATTTTTGAGCTTGGTACTAAATATGGCTATTCTGGGGAAGGCTTTGAATATTTAAGAAAAGCTCTTGAAAAGAAATTCAAAAAAACTTTGGAAAAATTGGCTCAAGAATTAGTTTTTCAACCATTACAAATGGATGATACAGATTATATTTGGACAAAAAAGACAGCCGAATCAAGGTTTGCTATCGGTTATGATGAAAATGGAAATTCATATCAAACCATAAAAAATACAAAAGCTAACGCAGCGGATGACCTGCATACCACCATTGAAGATTATAGTAAATTTCTTATAAACATTCTAGAGGGGGCAAACCTTTCAGAAAACACACATCAAGAAATGTTGAAAAAACAAGTAAAAACCAAAGAAAATAAATTTTTTGGTCTCGGCTTTGAATTATATGATTTAGGAAATGGTGAAATGGCAATTTCTCATGGAGGCTCAGACAAGGGAGTTCAATGCATTACCTTTTTATTCCCCAAAACAAAAAATGGAATTCTTATTTTCACCAACGCTAGTGCGGGTTATAAAATTTTCAATCCTATTTTAATCCATTATTTAGGCGAGATGGGAAGAAAATTAATAGAAATTGAAAACAAATAAAATATTTTCTCATTACTGCCACACGAATCCTTTCGTGTGGTGATTAATAATATTTATTTCACACTTCTTAACCAAAACAGTTACACAGATTTTCTAATCAGTAAGTAAAGAAAATAGAACCCTGTCATTCGAACGAAGCGCAGTTTAGTGAAGATTCTATTCATAAAGAATAATATTTCAAGTTCACATCTTCACAACTTTACGACTTCATATCTTCACGACTTCACAATTTTACAATTTCTCCCGATGGTGAGGATTTCTAATCCGTGACTTTTCAATCATATCATTTATTTTAATTAAATTTGTTAAGAACTAATAAACAAAAACTCAAATACTGTAACAGAAATTTACGATTATTTAGGTGAAAAGAATTTTATAATTACACTTCGTCTATTTGGGTGTTATATGAAATAATGCAAAAAATCGCATAGAAAATGAAAAATTTATTTAAATCAACATTAATTTTACTTATTTCGGTAATTTTAATTTCTTGCCTTCCTATGCCAGGAACTCCAATGACAGCATTTATTGTAAAAAATACTTCTGAAAAGCCTATAAGTTTTTCTGCAAGCGTAATAAAAATGTCGCAAACGTTCGGACCTCAAGAAGTAACAAATTCATTTACGGTTAAAGCAAAAGACAGCATTATTGTAAGACAAACTTATTTTAAAAAAGATGGCGAAAATCCACAAAAATGGTTTTCTAAATTTCATATCTTTCCAGTAGAAGGTATTGAAATGAATAATCCAAATCTTGCTGAAAATTGGAAAAAAACATCTAATGACAATGTTCCAACCTATACATTTACCATAAACAAATGAAATCTCTAAAATTAATCTTAATTTTTACTTCGGTTTTTGCATATTCGCAATCCAATATTTTTGATAGACTTTCTGTATTAGACAACAATGGGAAAACTTGGTATAATATTGATGGTTACAGCGTAACAAGTGAAGTTTTTAACAATTCTTTTGACGAAAAAGGGTTAAAGAAAATTTTTAAAAAGCATAATATTACTGAAACCGATTTAAAAATTAGAGATGAAAAAATTGATTTCAATAATTATTTCATCACAAAAAAACAGAATATCGCTGGAAACATTTTTCAAACTAGTAATTACTATTTTGTGGAGAATCCTAACAATACTACTACTGTTGTTTGGTTTGTAAAAAATGGAATCACAGATAGAGAGACCGAGGAAGAATTAGTTAATAGAATAATTAAGAACCAAATTCCTAGAGAAAATTTTGTTCAGTTGCAAATCCAGTCAATTGATTTTGTAGGAAGAAAAATAGAACTTGGGAATAGTTGCTATTGGTCATATTTAAATACGGTGCAATGTCCTTACTTTGGAGAAATGAATTGGTCTATCCATAAAACTTTGGAAGACGCAAAACAATCTATTGAAAATCAATTTAATTTAACAAAAACAAGGAAAAATATAAAAATTGCAAGTGAAAATATCGTTGATGTCGAATTTGAAGGCGTTCCTACCAAAGCAAAAAAAGTTATCGTAGAATTTACTGGAGTTACTTCTGCTTTAGCGGGAATGTCAGGAGGTAAATCATTGACCGTTTATTACATTGCAGAAAATGTGAGAAACAAGAATATAAGTTGTGTAATGAGTTTTTGGAATAATGATCTAATTAATCCTGACACGAAATTACCTCCATTATTAGAAAAACTAATGAATGTAAAATAACCCGATACCTCAGCTTTCGAACCGTGACTACAAAACAGAACCGTGTCATTCTGAACGAAGCGAAGCGTAGTGAAGAATCTCTTCAAAAGGCAAAATATTTCAACTTCACAACTTTACAAATTCACGATGGCGCGGATTTTTAATCCGTGACTTTCCACAAATCATATCATTTACTTTAATTAAATGTGTTATAAACGAATAAATAAGAACTCAAATACCGAACTAAACAAATACTAATAATAATTTACAAACTGATATTTATTCGATTATAAGTGTTTTACAACAATACTTCGTCTATTTGAGTCTTATGTGTAATATTAACCAAAATATAAAATGAAAATAAAAAAAATAATAATTAGCGTATTAACCGCTCTTGTTTTAATGATATCAATATTCCTGTATATGAATAAGGATAAGTTTGTCTATGTAGGTTCAGTAGATATTATTGAAGTCGATTGCAGCAAAAAACGACAAATCTTGAGCGAAGTTTTAGAAAGTGACCAAAGGATCAGAAAATCAAATGACTTCATCAAATACGCTAAAGAAGATCATAGGAATCAAGAATTAGTGATTAGTATTATTGAAAAATGTGGTATGCCAACATTAAATGAGGTGGGTCAAAGACAAATGGACGCAATCTGGTTGGGACTGCAACATAGTACTAAAGAAATTAGAAGAAAGTATTTTCCACAAATAGAGAAAGCGGTTAAAAATGGAGACTTATCTAAACAACAATATGCACTGATGAAAGATAGGATTTTAATGGACGAAGGAAAACCCCAATTATATGGTTCACAAATAGAAAATGGTAAATTGTATAAATTAGAAAATCCTGAAACTGTGAATGAAAGAAGAAAAGAAATGGGAATGTAGCCAATAGAGGATTATTTAAAAAATTTCAATATTAAATTAATCTAAATTAAAATACTACACATAACATTGGAATTGACAAAATGCGGGCTTGAAGTTGGTGCTGAAATTGTGAATTTTTTATTCTATCCCGATAGCGCGGATTTTTAATCCGTGACTACAAAACAGAATCCTGCCATTCTGAACGAAGCGAAGCGTAGTGAAGAATCTCTTCAAAAGGCAAAATATTTCAACTTCACAACTTTACAAATTCACGATTTTACAAATTCACGACTTTACAACTCTGTGACTTTCCACAAATCATATCATTTACTTTAATGTTTATAAACGAATAAGCAAGAACTCAAATACTGAACCAATTACAATTATTAGATGATAAAAATTTTACAATTATTCTTGGTCTATTTAAGTGTTAGCCGGAATCTCTAAAAAACTACTACATAATGAAAATTCAATTTTTACTTTTCCTATTAATCATAAATTACACATATTCTCAAGATAAACTTTTTTTATATGATTATAAATTCATTTCTGATTCTACCAATAGAATGAATGTAAAAAATGAAATAATGATTTTGAATGTTCAGAAAGATAGAACAGAATTTTATAGTTACGAAAGGTATTCTTCTGATTCAATACAGTTATCTGAAAGTAAAAAAGGGAATATGGCTATGCCAAAAAATAAAGTTCTAATTAATGAAAGAATTATTAAATATCCTAATTCAAATCAAATTGATTATATAACTTTTATGTCTTGGGATAAGTATATTATTAAACAAGAAATAGATCTAAAATGGAAATTGAAAAATAGATTTTCAAAAATTTTAGGTTATGATGTGCAAGAAGCAACTACTGAATTCGGTGGAAGAAAGTGGGTTGCTTGGTTTGCAAAAGAATTACCAATTCCAGACGGACCTTATAAATTCAAAAATCTTCCTGGTTTAATTTTAAAAATTGAAGACACTAGTAAAAGTCATATTTTTGAATTAAAGGGAATAAGAACAAATGATCATAATTTTTCTTATCCCAATTTGAACAACTATAAAGAGTATAAATTGAATTTTGACCAATACGTGAAAAAGTTTAAAGAGTATCGTAAAAACCCAACTGCTGATTTAATGGGTCAAATTCCTGACCAAAGAGATGCAGAAGGAAACTTCAAAACTTCCGCTCAAATAATAAAAGAATTAAATGATAAATGGTTAGAAAACTTTAAGAAAGATAATAACATCATAGAAATAAATTTGCTACACTAAAAAAACCGATGGTGCGGATTTTTAATCCGTGACTTTCCGCAAATCATTTCATTTTAGATTTTCAGAATCATATAGTTTACCCAAAACCAAATAAAAAGTTTAAGTAGGAATTTTGTTGTTATCTTCAATCTCATTAAAATCTCATTAAAATGTCAAATATCAAATTTAAACTATTTTTTGTCTTTTTTAGTTTTTGTTTTTTATCAAAAGCACAGAATACATTTAAAATCATTGCTCATGTCGAAGGTGTGGAGCAAGGCTCTGTTCAATGCGTTATACCTGATGGCGCGGATTTTTAATCCGTGACTACAAAACAGGAATCGATGGCGCGGATTTTTAATCCGTGACTACCTTTATATCATAACTCATAACCCAATTCTTAAATTTTAATAACCTCCTGAAATGAAACTAATACCAATTTTATTTTTTGTGATTACTTCATCATTTGCATTTGGTCAATTTAATAATAAAAAAAAAGTCAAAAAAGTGACAAGTGAAATCTTAGACATTATTAAAAGAAAATCAATGGTCAGAGATTCTATTGATTGGCCTACATTTACTCATGAAATTGAAAACGATGTCAATGAAACAGAGATATCCCAAGCAAATTTTATAATTTATAAGATCATCAGAAAACTAAGAAGCTATGGAGATAATCATTCTATTTATCAAGACAAAATTGAGACTGAGACCTATTTTTCAAAAAAAGATTCAATTTCATATCCTACTTCTAGATTAATAAATGGAAATATAGGTCTTTTAATTTTACCATCTCATTTATCAATGAATCCAGAGGAAAATTTAAAATATGCTACTATTCTAAGAGAAGAAATTCAAAATTTGGATCAAAACCAGATTTCAGGTTGGATTGTAGATGTAAGAGAAAATGAGGGAGGTAACATGTGGCCAATGATTGCAGGACTCAATCCTTTAATTCAAGATGGAATTGTAGGATTTTTTGCAAGTAATAAAACCATTACAAATTGGTATTCAAAATCAATAAAACCAATTGGGGTTAAGAGAATGACAAATAATTATAAATGCAAGGATTTAAGCAAAAAAATTGCAGTTTTAATAAGTGACAAAACAGCAAGTAGTGGTGAAATGACAGCAATATCTCTTCTAGGTAGAGAAAATTCAAAAACATTTGGTAATAAAACTGCTGGATACACAACAGCTAATGCAATGTATAAACTGAGTAACGGGGCAACTCTTCTTTTAGCGGTGAGTTATTCAATGGATAAAAATAAAAAAAATATACCGATGGAATTGATCCAGATATATGGATTGAAGAAAATGAGGATATATTAGGGAGTGCAGTAAAATGGCTAGAAAAATCAGAATAAATAAACATCGATAGCATGGATTGCTAATCCGTGAAAACAAATCAGAAACCTATCATTCTGAACGAAGCACAACACAGTGAAGAATCTCTTTATAATAGAATAGGTTCTTTTCTACATACATAAACTGAAAAAACCTGTGCACTTGCCAGAACATCTGCGATGTTCCTCAGTGCTCTCGAAAACACAATCATTTCACCCCATCCCTGATGGCGCGGATTTCTAATCCGTGACTTTCCCTAACTTATTTCATTTATTTTAATTAAATTTGTTAGAAACTAATAAAAAGAAACTCAAATAACGAAAATACAAGCATATACAATCTTTTACAAAGGGATATTTAAATAATTATTAGAGTATCACATTTTTACGTCTATTTGAGTGAGGTGCATTTTCCAAAAAAAAAACTTTAAAACTGAAAACGGATGACTGAAATTGAAAAAATCAACGAAGAATTAAGAAACTACAAACTATTTAGAATTCAAAGAATAAATACTAAACAACAGCAATTTAATGAATTGAAAAACGACTTATTTAGCATTCAAAAATATGAAATAATAACTTATATGTTATCAGCTTTAAATATAATTGCAATAATTTCTTTGGTATATTACTTAATAAAATCTATTAATGACGAACTTTTTTTTGAAGTAAATAAAGAAATAATTCTTTTAAATTTTGTAATTATTTTAGTTTTATCAATATATTTTACAACGAAACTCATATTAAACAATATAGCGCTGAAAAAACATATAAAATCGTGTGAAGAAGCTGTTAATTATTTTTCAAATGAAAGTGAAAAACTAAAAAGCATATATGAAAATTATGTAGATAGTTATTTAGAATTAAATAAAAAATAAACCGATAGTGCAGATTTTTAACCTGATGGCGCGATTTTCTAATCCTTGACTACAAACCAAAACTCTGTCATTCTAAACTGTAATAGCCACTACTTGATCTGACAGTTTGGGTTTAAAAATAGTTGTCAGTTATTCTCAAAAATCTTTACTTCCAAAAGTAAGGATTTTTTGATTTTCAGCAAGAGTTTCTATAAGTTTTTCTCTCGCCATCGGTTTGCTGTCTAAAAAGGTCTGCATAGGTGTCTTTCCATAAAAATGTTTTCCTCAGTGCACTCAAAAACACAATCATTTCACCAATTCTCCGTGAACTTTGTGATAGAAATACGACCTCGCACCTCGCACCTCGTAACTCGCATCTCATCCTGATGGCGCGGATTTTTAATCCGTGACTACAAACCGAAACTCTGTCATTCTGAACGAAGCGTAGCAAAGTGAAGAATCTCTTCAAAAAGCAAAATATTTCAACTTCACATCTTCACAATTTCCAATGTTCCTCAGAGCCCTCAAAAACGCCATCATTTCACCATAACTCCGTGAACTTTGTGATAGAAATACTCACACCTCGCACGCCGCATCTCGCACCTCATCCTTAACTACGCCGCTTCTTATAGAACATAAAGAAAATAAAAAATCTTTGCGTTTAAAAACAATTACCTAAGAAACCCCATCCCAAGAATCTCCTCACCCTCATAAATAGCAACAAACTGCAAAGCTTCCTCCTCTTGGAAATAAGAACCAAAGGTGAAAACACCATTATCAACACTAACTTTTTGCTCTTGAACTTCAAAACGGTAACTTTCATAATTCGGTAAAATAGAAACCAAATGCAGAGAGGGTAGAGGTTGTGGCATATTCAGCTGTACAGAAATCCCCTCATCATAACTTGTTTTTTTAATAAAATCCTTCGCCGAAGAAATTTTTCCAAAGACAAAAGAAGAAAGCAATTTTTTCCCTTCTGTGGTTTTCAAACCTTGGTAAACAGTTCTTTTTCCACGTTCAGAAATGGTATCCAAATCTTTAATCGCGGTCATCAATTGGGCAAATTTCTGATACAGATATCGGTCGCCACATTTTTTATAATAAGGATAAATGGCATTTCTGAGCATTTTCCCCGTTTTAGAACAATGCCCAAACTCACTGCTGTTTTCTCTTACTCGAGCATAATTTTCCTTGGTTTTAAAATCATCTCGATTAAAACCACTTTTCTTGCGCACCACAGAAACCCCGTTTAGTTCATAAAAAACCAAACCATCTATAGATCCCTGAAATTGTAAAATGCTCTTGTATCTCGCCATGGGTTAATCAAATGAATATCAAAAGTAAGGAATCGTCATGACATATACAACTTTAATATATAGTTATAGTATAGTTATAGTATAGTTGATATATAAATAATTAATGTTATATTTGTATAAAAGTAGTAAACGAAGGGTGTTATAAGCGATGTATTCTAATAATGAATAAATCACTGTAATATCCTAAAAAGAGGGAAAACTGAATCATGAATAAAAGAATACTTTTTCTAGTCGTATTGATACTCACGGTAATTTCTTGTGGCTCCCGTAAAACGGTGTCTCACAAACCTAACACTTCCACAGAGAATCTTAGAAACCTAACCTCCAAATTTGAAGGTCAAAATTCTTATCAAGTCAAAAAAATACTAAATGACGCAGAAGATTTCTTAGGAACACCATATAAGTTTGGCGGAACCAGCAAGTCTGGTCTAGATTGCAGCGGGTTGGTCATCAATGTTTACAATGAGAATAAGGTGAAAATGCCAAGACGTTCAATAGACCAAGCACAACAAGGAAAAAAAATAGAAATTTGGGAAGCAAAACCCGGAGATTTGTTGTTTTTTGCCACTAATGGGAATAGAGTGGTTTCTCATGTAGGTATCGTAAAAGAAATTAAAAACAGAGGAGAAATTACCTTCATTCATGCTTCTACTTCTAAGGGAGTAATCGTATCTTCGCTGAACGAAAAATATTGGAACAAAGCTTTTCTCTTTGCCAAAAGAGTACTCTAAATAATGAATTATATTATCCAAAAACTTAAAAGTTTACCGTATCATACACATTTGGGTTCACTCTTAAAACCTATAGAGAATGAACTAAAAGAATATCAGTTTTTAATAACAGATTACCTTTTTCTCTCTCCTGAAAAGGACCTGCCGATTCAGAATTTTTCCAGCAATTATGAAATATTTGATGCAGAAAAATTTTTAGAGTTAGCCCAAAAAGATGTCAAGTTCAATTATGGATATTTTGCAGCTATTCCCAAGGATAAAGAGATTGTCTTAGACTTAGAAAATTTGCCTTATGTAGAAGGGAATCCAGAAATTTGGTATAATGATTTTTTAAGAGATGACGCCGAAATAGAGATTTATGCTTACGATGGCAGTTATAGCCTAATAAAATTTAAAAATTCAAAATTATCTAATACCTTTGCAGAGTATTTTCCAGAGGCTGAATTGCTGGATAATTTTCAATTTTAACTAAAAAATTAAAATAATTATGTCTTTACAACAAACCATTGAGAACATTTGGGATAACAGAGATTTATTACAAAAAGAAGAGAGCAAAACTGCCATTAGAGAAGTGATTGCTCTTTTAGATAAAGGCGAATTGCGTGTTGCTGAACCTACAGAAAACGGTTGGCAAGTAAACGAATGGGTGAAAAAAGCAGTAGTAATGTATTTCCCTATTCAGAAAATGGAAACCATAGATGTAGGTCCTTTTGAATTCCATGATAAAATTCCTTTGAAAAGAAATTATGCAGAAAAAGGAGTGAGAGTGGTTCCTCATGCTGTGGCTAGAGAAGGAGCTTACATTTCTCCAGGAGTTATTTTAATGCCTTCTTATGTTAACATTGGAGCGTATGTAGATTCCGGAACTATGGTAGACACTTGGGCAACGGTGGGTTCTTGTGCTCAAATTGGTAAAAACGTTCACTTAAGCGGTGGAGTAGGAATTGGTGGAGTTCTCGAGCCATTACAAGCAGCTCCTGTAATCATTGAAGATGATTGTTTCGTGGGTTCTAGATGTATTGTGGTAGAAGGAGTTCACGTAGAAAAAGAAGCTGTTTTAGGTGCAAATGTAGTGCTTACAGCTTCTACAAAAATTATAGACGTAACAGGTGATACTCCAGTAGAATTGAAAGGTAGAGTTCCTGCGCGTTCTGTGGTGATTCCAGGAAGTTATACCAAGCAATTTCCTGCAGGCGAATTCCAAGTTCCATGTGCTTTAATTATCGGTAAAAGAAAAGAATCTACAGATAAGAAAACCTCTCTAAACGATGCTTTAAGAGAAAATAACGTAGCAGTATAAATGGAGAAAATCGTAGTTTACACTGCTATTTTTGGAGGGTATAATGAGCTTATTGAACAACTCCAATTTGAAAATGTAGATTACGTTTGTTTTACAGACCGTAATCTTTCATCTTCTACTTGGAAGGTGGTGGTGGTTCCAGAACCGCCAGTTGGCGACGACAATACCCGAAACAACAGATACTACAAAATTTTACCGCATCTTCATTTGCAGGATTATCAATACAGCATTTATATTGATGGTAATTTTATCATCAAAAAAAATCCACAGTTATTGATTAAAAATTTCTTGAATGAAGAAGTTTCCATGGCCTGTTTTGATCATAATCAAACCATTATGGATCCTAGAAATTGCGTTTATCAAGAATATGAAGCCATCGTAGCATTAGCCGAAACTGAAAATAAGGTAAAAGACGATTTAGAAGTCATCAAAAAACATGTTGATTTTCTAAAATCTGAAAACTATCCTGAAAACAATGGTCTTATTTCTGGTGGAGTGTTAGTAAGAAAACATACCCACGAAAAGCTCATCAAAGTCATGGAAGAATGGTGGTATTTCGTGAAGAATTTTTCTAAAAGAGACCAATTGAGTTTCAATTATGTCGCTTGGAAATATCATTTTAAATACAATGTAATCCCAGGAGACATCAGAAAGAAAAATGATTACGTTTACCTTCTTGGGAAACATAAAAGCAATATTGCTAAAGATTTATGGAAATATAAAATCAAACGATTTTTAGGTCTTAACTCATAAAAAAAAATCTACTCGAAAGAGTAGATTTTTTATTTATAAATTGTTGTCTTTTATTCATAAAACACAAAGAATTTCAATTATTTACTTTATTTTTTTTCAATCTAAAACTCTTAGCTTCATCAATTCGCTAGCGAATTTTAACTTTGCTTTCTTGATTATTTTTGTTTTATGCAATTAATCTTTGCGTTTAAAAATAAATTAGATTTTTCTGATGACGATGGTTTATTAATTTTCTTCTAATTTTTTCAATCCATTAAGCGTTACGTATCTTTTTAGCCTTTGGTTTTCTTTCATAATGGCTTCATTCACACTTTGGTCGCTCCAATTTTCTTTGTGATAAAGGTGATATTGTACTGCAAAATTTCTAAGCGAATACAAGTGATAACCCATTCCCTCAAAACGCCAAGTTAAGTCAATATCTTCACCAATTGCGGGCAAAACATAATCTTCATTAAATCCATTTATTTTTTCCAATGCTGACTTGTAACAAGAAAAATTACAACCTTTTATTTGGCTCATTTTTCTAAGGTACGCAATGAAAGAAAATATAGATTTTGGTGAAATATAAATTCCTTCTTCATAGAATTTTGCACCATCTTTTTTGATGGATTTTATCTCAGGAAGTATCACTTTTGCAAATTCAGAAACCGTTTTTACATTTCTTAATTGGTCAGAATAATTAGGACCTAGCTTGATTCTTTTACCCGCTAAAATTCTATCTTTTCGAGCAAATTTTAAGTGATTTTCTATAAAATTTGGGTGTAAAACACAGTCGCCATCTATAAAAATAAAATAATCAGCATCAATTGTTCTAATGGTATTGTTGAGTGCTTTGTTTTTTTGCCAACCTAGATCTTCTTGAGTTAAGTGAATTAAATCTAACTTTCCACTGTAGTTTTTTACAAAATCAGCCATTTCTGTACTGTTTCCATCCTCGGAAATCACAGTTATAAAGTCAGAAACACTTTGTTGCTCTACAGATTTTAAAACGACGGCTAAATCGGCAGTATTTTTATATACAGAAATAATAAGTGCTGTTTTCATATGTAGTTACTTATTGTTTTTAAAGGTCATATGCAATCGCTGATTCTTCATTAGCGTTTTTGTTTGCTAATTATGGCGATTTCATACTTATAAATTGGTGGTGATTCCTTGTTCAGTCCAAGTCAGTTTTTGGTCTCTTGTGTTTTTTCTGATGGCATTGTTTTTTGCCCAAGTTTCAGGGTTTACATAACCTCTTGCATGGTCTAGATGCACGCAAATTGCGCTGTATCTTATTTGTTTTCCCTTAACTCCAAGATTTTCTAGCCTTTCTCCTAATTCTCGGTCTTGTCCGCCATATTGCATCTCTTGGTTGAATCCATTGATTTTAACCAAATCTTTTTTCCAGCCAGAAGCGTTATGACCATTCCAAGAAGGTTTAGTAGGGGTTAAAAAATTGAGGAGTTTCGCTTTGAAAGCTTTAGCTGTCAATTTATTATTTTTGAAAGATTTTTTCAAACCATTTTGGGTTAACCAATTCACATCAAAACAGTTTTGTGAAAGAATATCTTCTCTACTGATGAGTTTTGAAATATTCATAGGTAACATGAAATAACCGCCAGATAAAAACCTTCCAGTTTCTCTGTTGTTAAGGTGAGTTTCTACAAAATCTTTTCTGGGAATACAGTCTCCATCGGTAAAAATCAAATAATCCGTAGTAGAAGCAAGGATGGCTTTATTTAGAATCTGCGATTTCTGAAAACCATTGTCTTCTTGCCAAACATGAATAATAGGAATATCGAGTTCAGTTTTGTATTTCTCAATCAAGTTTTTTGTGGCTTTTCTAGAGCCATCATCAGCAATAATAATTTCGAAATCTTTGGTAGTTTGTACGCTAAATCCCCAAATCACTTTTTCTAGCCATTCTTCCGAATTATAGGTACTAAAAATTACCGATGCTTTCATATTTTTTATATTTCGTCACAAAGATACTTTTTTAGCCTAATATTCAAAAATTCCGCAGAACGATATTTGTTACGTTCAAAAAATTGAAAAATAATTTCTATTTTTAAAAAAATATCTATATTTGCAAAAGAATTAGACAAAAAATGAAAAATTTAAACTTAATCCATCACCATCATCATCTCATCTAAAGGCGAGTTGATTATGCGTTATGTATTATAGTTAAAAACAAAATATAACAATCCGCCTTGAGTTTTTCAGGCGGATTTTTCTTTTTCATCACTGCAGAACTCGAGGCTTAAAAAAATAAAATCAAAAAATGAGTTCACTTAAAATTGCAGTTCAAAAAAGCGGAAGACTTTTCGAAGATTCTATTAAACTTCTCAAAGATTGCGGAATTTCTTATGATAATGGCAAAGACCAATTAAAAGTTCAAGTAGAAAATTTCCCTATCGAAATCTATTTCCTTAGAAATTCAGATATTCCTCAATACGTTGAAGATGGAGTGGTACATGTAGCCATCGTTGGCGAAAATTTACTCATCGAAAAGCAAAAAGACATCGAAATTGTACAGAAATTAGGTTTTTCTAAATGTAGAGTTTCTCTAGCGGTTCCAAAAGAAGTAGAAACCGATGATGTAACGTATTTTCAAGGTAAAAAAATAGCGACTTCTTATCCAAATACCGTTAAAAATTTCTTATCCGAAAACAATATTGAAGCAGAAATTCACGTGATTTCTGGTTCTGTAGAAATTGCTCCAAATATGGGATTAGCAGACGGAATTTGTGATATTGTAAGCTCAGGAAGTACACTTTTTAAAAATGGATTGAGAGAGACCGTAACTATTCTAAAATCTGAGGCAGTTTTGGCGAAAAATAAAAATCTTTCTGCTGAAAAATTAGAAATTTTAGAGAGACTTTTATTCAGAATTCAGGCCGTTTTGAAATCTAAAAACACCAAATACATCTTGATGAACGTTCCTAATGAAAAAATTCAAGAGGTTTCTAGCATTTTGCCAGTGTTGAAAAGTCCTACCATCGTACCTTTGGTAGAAGAAGGTTGGAGCAGTTTACACTCTGTGATTGAAGAAAAAAGATTTTGGGAAGTAATAGACCAGCTTAAAAAAGCTGGTGCAGAAGGCATTCTCATCATTCCAATCGAAAAAATGATTCTATAATTTACAACTCAACGACTGTACAACTTCAGATTTTTACGATTTTACAACTTCACAACTTTACAAACGAATTATGAACATAATAGAATTCCCACCT
Organism: Cloacibacterium sp. Arc13; assembly: GCF_041431305.1. Lineage (NCBI taxonomy): Bacteria > Pseudomonadati > Bacteroidota > Flavobacteriia > Flavobacteriales > Weeksellaceae > Cloacibacterium > Cloacibacterium sp. Arc13. The sequence goes on along the minus strand of NZ_JASMRM010000006.1, from coordinate 13,197 downwards.
AAAAATACATTCAGTAGTCTTACCAAAAGACCTGTTTTTGAAAAAAATGATATCGAAAATCTTATCAAAGGAATTTTCGAAAAAGTAGAAAATGAAGGCGATAATGCTTTGAAATTTTACGCTGAAAAATTTGATAATCAAGTTTTAGATACCATTGAAGTTTCTCAGCAAGAAGTTGAAGAAGCCATCAATTTGGTTGATGAAGAACTTAAAATTGCCATCAATAAAGCAAAAAACAATATTGAAAAATTTCACCAATCTCAAAAAGAAACCCCACAACAAATAGAAACAACTGAAGGTGTGGTTTGTTGGCGAGAAAGTAGAGCGATTGATAAAGTTGGCTTGTACATTCCAGGAGGAACGGCGCCGCTTTTTTCTACGGTTTTAATGTTAGCGGTTCCAGCACAAATTGCGGGTTGTAAAGAGATTATTTTGTGTTCTCCGCCTCAAAAAAATGGAAAAATTAATCCTATTATTTTATATGTGGCAAATCTTTGCGGAGTTTCTAAAATTTTTAAAGTGGGTGGAGCTCAAGCCATTGCTGCAATGAGTTTAGGAACGGAAATTGTGCCAAAAGTGTATAAAATTTTCGGGCCAGGAAATCAATTTGTTACTGAAGCCAAGATTTTTGCTCAAAAATTAGGAATCGCTATTGATATGCCAGCTGGACCGAGTGAAGTTTTAGTAGTTGCAGATGAAACCGCTAATCCAAGTTTTGTAGCTGCAGATTTACTTTCTCAGGCTGAGCACGGTGCAGATTCTCAGGTGGTTTTCTTGACGATTTCTAAGGAAATTTTAGAAAAAGTTAAACAAGAAACCGAAGCTCAATTACAAGATTTACCTAGAAAAGATATCGCCGAAAAAGCTTTGGAAAACAGCAGTTTCATCCTCTTAAATTCCATTGAAGAATGTATTGAATTTAGCAATGAATATGCTCCAGAACACTTAATTCTTTCCATTGAAAATCCTGAAAATATTTTATCAGAAATTACCAATGCAGGTTCTATTTTCTTAGGCAATTATACGCCAGAAAGTGCAGGAGATTACGCGAGTGGAACCAATCACACTTTGCCTACCAATGGTAATGCAAGAGCTTACAGTGGCGTTTCTTTAGACAGTTTTGTTAAGAAAATTACCATTCAAAAAATTTCTGAAAAAGGAATTCAAAACCTTGGGAAAACGATTGAAAAAATGGCAGCAGAAGAAGGACTTTTTGCACATAAAAATGCAGTTACATTACGCTTAAAAAATTTAGAAAATGGAATTTAAACTAGAAAATTTAGTAAGAGAAAATCTTAGAAATCTAAAACCCTATACTTCGCTTCGTGATAGTCAAAATTTTGAAGCGCCTGTTTTTTTAGAAGCCAATGAGAATCCTTTCGGTGAGTTCAATCGTTATCCAGATTCTACACAAAAAAAACTGAAGGAAAAATTAAGTGAACTTAAAAATATCAGCACAGAGAATCTCTTTATCGGGAATGGAAGTGATGAATTGATAGACTTGATTATCAAAGCTTTTTGCGAGCCCCAAAAAGATGAAATTTTGGTCATGAATCCATCGTTTGTGATGTATTCTTTTTATGCTAAAATCAATGATAATAAAGTTAATGCTTTAGAATTAGATGAAAATTTTCAAATTGATAAAGAAGATTTTTTACAAAAAATTCAGAATGAAAATTTGAAGGTTTTATTTCTTTGTTCGCCAAACAATCCTACAGGAAATGAATTGGTAGATTTAGAGTTTTTCATAGAAAATTTCTCGGGAATTGTGGTTTTAGATGAGGCTTATATAGAATTTTCTTCTAGAAAATCAGCAATTTCTTGGTTAGAGAAATATCCAACTCTTATAGTATTGCAAACTCTTTCTAAAGCTCATGGAATGGCAGGTTTGAGAATTGGAATTGGAGCAGCTTCTACAGAAATCGCTACTTTGATGAATACCATAAAAGGTCCTTATAACGTGAATTCTTTAAGCCAAAAAATAGCTTTGAGACAACTTAATGATGAAAAAGTTTTTAAAGAAAATCTGGAACAAATTTTAGCAGAAAGAGAGTTTCTAAAAGTTCAACTGAATCAATTGAATTTCGTGAAGAAAATCTATCCTACAGAAGCCAATTTTTTCTTAATCAAAGTAGAAAATCCAATAGAAATATATGAATTTTTGCTCGCTCAGAATATTTTGACCAGTCTGAGACATCCTCAAATTGAAAATGCGTTGAGAATAAACGTAGGCTCAAAAGAAGAAAATCAAAAATTAATAGAAACCTTGAAAAATTATAAAAAGTAAAATGAAGAAAAAAGTATTATTCATCGATAGAGACGGAACTTTAATTATAGAACCACCCATTGATTTTCAGGTTGATTCTTTAGAAAAACTGGAATTTTATCCAAGAGTTTTTCAGAATTTATCCAAAATTGCCAAAGAATTGGATTACGAATTGGTAATGGTGACCAATCAAGACGGTTTGGGAACGGAGAGCTTTCCGTATGAAGATTTCATTAAACCACAAGAAAAAATGATGAAAGCTTTCGAAAATGAAGGGATTTTCTTCTCTGATGTTTGTATAGATGAAAGTTTCGAGCACGATAATTCTCCGAACAGAAAACCTAGAACAGGAATGCTTCAAAAATACATTTTCGGAAATTACGATTTAGAAAATTCTTTTGTGATTGGAGATAGAAAAACCGATGTAGAATTGGCGAAAAATCTTGGTTCAAAATCTATTTTTATTTCAGATGAAACCAATGATGAAGCTACTTTTTCTACAAAAAGTTGGGACGAAATCTATCAATATCTTAAACAAATTCCAAGAAAAGCGAAAGTAAAAAGAACAACCAAAGAAACTGATATTTCGGTAGAATTAAATCTTGATGGAAGCGGAAAATCTAGTATTGATACGGGTTTGAAGTTCTTTGATCATATGTTAGAACAAATTTCAAAACACGGAAATTTTGATTTATTTGTAAAAGTAAATGGCGATTTAGAAGTAGATGAACATCATACGATTGAAGATACTGCCATCGTTTTGGGAGATTGTTTTTTACAAGCTTTAGGAAGCAAAAAAGGCATTGAAAGATATGCTTTCGTTTTGCCAATGGATGATTGTTTGGCACAAGTGGCGATTGATTTCGGTGGAAGACCTTGGATTGTTTGGAATGCAGAATTTAAGCGTGAAAAAATTGGAGAACTGCCAACAGAAATGTTTTATCATTTCTTCAAATCGTTTTCAGATAGTGCAAAATGTAACCTGAATATTTCTGTGGAAGGAGAAAATGAACACCACAAAATCGAAAGTATTTTCAAAGCTTTTGCGAAAGTTCTAAGAAATGCAGTGGCACAAACCGACCAGAATTTTAACCTTCCAAGTACAAAAGGAACTTTATAATAATGTAAAATGTATAATTGAGAATTGAAAATTTCAACAAATCATTTTCAACTTTCAATCTTCAACTTTCAATTAAAAAATGATAGCAATAATAGACTACGATGCAGGAAATGTAAAATCTGTTCAAAATGCCCTGAAAAAATTAGGTTTTGATGCAGAAATTACTTCCGACATTGAAACGATAAAAAATGCTGAAAAAGTAATTTTTCCAGGAGTGGGAGAAGCTTCTTCGGCGATGAAAAAACTTCAAGAAAGAGGTTTAGATGCAGTAATTCCGAATTTGAAACAACCCGTTTTGGGAATTTGTCTCGGAATGCAGTTGATGTGTAATTCTTCAGAAGAAGGCAATACAAATGCACTTGGGATTTTTGATTGTGAAGTAAAATTGTTCCCCAATTCGGACATTGTTCCACACATGGGCTGGAATAACGTTTCTGAAATTAAAGGAAAATTGTTAAAAAATATTTCGGAAACGGATAATTTTTATTTCGTTCACAGTTTTTATGCAACGATTTGCAAAAACACAAGTTCTGTTTGTGATTATATTACGCCTTTCAGTGCAACTTTGGAAAAAGATAATTTCTACGCAGCTCAATTTCACCCAGAAAAATCTGGAGATGCTGGCTTTAAACTTTTAGAAAATTTTTTAAATTTAAGATTTTAGATTTCCGATTTTGGATTTAAAAGAAATCAAATCGTAATTCAAACATCGTAATTCATAAATAAAAAACATGAGAATTATTCCTGCAATAGACATCATCGATGGGAAGTGTGTAAGACTTTCGAAAGGTGATTATGATACCAAAAAAATATACAACGAAAATCCTGTTGAAGTAGCTAAAGAATTTGAAGATTTCGGGATTCAATATTTGCATTTGGTAGATTTAGATGGTGCAAAAGCCAAGAAAATCATCAATCAAAAAGTAATTGAAAATATCGCTAAAAACACGAATCTTATTATCGATTTCGGTGGTGGAATTCGTTCTGAAGAAGATTTGAAAATAGCTTTTGATAGTGGTGCAAAAAAGGTAACTTTAGGAAGTATTGCTGTCGTAAATCCAGAAATGTGTTTGGCTTGGATAGAAAAATTTGGAACTGAAAAATTGATTTTAGGGGCAGATTGTTTGGATAGAAAAATAAAAACTTCGGGTTGGTTAGAAAATTCTGAAACAGATGTGGTAGATTTCATCAAAGAATATCAGAAAAAAGGCTTCAGAGAAGTGGTTTGTACCGATATTTCAAAAGACGGAATGTTGCAAGGTCCGTCCACTGCATTGTATCAAGAAATTATAGAAAATTCAACGATTGAATTGATTGCAAGTGGTGGAATTTCGAACATAGAAGATGTGCAAAAAATGAAAGAAATTGGTTGCGCTGGAACCATCATTGGAAAAGCGATTTATGAAGGACGAATTTCTTTAGAACAACTTTCAAAAATTTAAAAAATGCTTAAGAAAAGAATCATTCCTTGTTTGGATATAAAAGACGGAAGAACCGTAAAAGGCGTTAATTTTGTTGGCTTGATAGATGCAGGAAATCCTGTGGAATTGGCAAAAAGATATGTAGACGAAGGTGCAGATGAAATGGTTTTTCTAGATATTACCGCAACTCACGAAAACCGAAAAACTTTGGTTCAATTGGTGGAAAAAATTGCAGAGGAAATCAATATTCCGTTTACTGTTGGTGGCGGAATTTCTGAAATTTCTGATGTTGACAATCTTTTGAAAGCGGGTGCAGATAAAATCAGCATCAATTCTTCGGCGGTGAAAAATCCTAATTTAATTAAAACTTTTGCAGATAAATTCGGGAGTCAATGCGTAGTGGTGGCGATAGATTCTAAACAATTTGGAGACGAAGATTATGTTTTTGTAAACGGAGGAAGAATAAAAACCGACTATAAAACACACGATTGGGCAAAAAAAGTAGAAGAATTAGGAGCTGGAGAAATTCTGTTGACTTCCATGGATTTTGATGGAACAAAACAAGGTTTCGATGTGAGATTGCTCAATGAAATTTCACAAATCGTCAATATTCCCATTATCGCTTCTGGAGGCGCTGGAAAAATGGAAGATTTTACAGAAGTTTTTAATGAAACCAAAGCTACAGGAGCTTTAGCAGCAAGTATTTTCCACTTTGGAGAAATTAAAATAAACGACTTAAAACAAGTTTTAAAACAACAAAATATTGCTATAAGATGAATTTAGATTACGAAAAATCAGGAGGTTTAATTCCTGCAATTATACAAGACGAAACCACATTACAAGTGTTAATGCTAGGTTTTATGAATGAAGAAGCCCTAAAATTAACAGAAGAAACGGGGAAGGTTCACTTTTTTAGCAGAACCAAAGATAGAATTTGGTTAAAAGGTGAATCTTCTGAAAATTATTTATATGTAAAGAGCATCGAAAAAGACTGTGATGATGATACTTTATTGATTAAAGTAAAACCTACAAATGTGGTTTGTCATACTGGTAATTTCAGTTGTTTTGGAGAAAAAGATACCAAAGGTTTTCTGTATGAATTAGAATCGATTATCAACCAAAGAATTGATGAAAATGTAGAAGGTTCTTATACTTCAAAACTCTATCAGAGAGGCATCAATAAAGTAGCTCAAAAAGTAGGAGAGGAAGCGGTAGAATTGGTTATTGAGGCGAAAGATAATAATGATGATTTGTTCAAAAACGAAGCAGCAGATTTATTGTATCACTTTTTAATTTTACTAAAAGCAAAAAATTTCAAATTGCAAGACATAGAAGAAGTTTTGAGAGGAAGACATTAATAAAAATATATCTTTTCTTACAAAAAATCTGTTGAAATATATTTACCTTTACTAAAAAAATTAATAATGGTAAAAAATTTAACTTTAGCGCTTTCATTATGTGGAATTACTATTTTCTCTCAAACAGCAGAAAGTATTAACAACAGTAGAGTTTCTCAACAAACTTATAATAGTCAGGTCTCAAATTATCAAAGAGAAAGAGCTTTGAGTCAAATGGAAGCTAGTGCTAAAGCAAGTAAATCTAGCGAAATGAAAGATTTAGATGAAAAATTTGAACTCAATTTTCTTAAAAAAGAGAGATTAGATTCTAAATTTAAAGTGCTTAATCAGAAAAAAATGGAATTACAATCCTTACTATTGTCTTCTAAAAATGATGCGGAGAAAGAAAAAGTAAATCGAAAATTACAAGAAATTGTAGTTGAATTAGATAAAAATCAACAGAAATTGAAAGAGAATCAAGTTGAACTCAAAATTTTACAAGAAAAGTATAATAGCTTGCTTGAAAAATAAAAAAACAGAGCAATTTGCTCTGTTTTTTTATTTGATAGATTTGATGAAAGCTTCCGCTTTTTCTTTCCAATCTTTATTTTCTAAGAGAATTTTCACAAATGCAGTTCCTATAATTCCGCCTTGTGATTTTTCTGTAACTTGTTTAAAATCAGTTTTATTTTTAATTCCGAAGCCAATCATTACAGGATTTTTCAGGTTGATGGAAGCCAATTTATTTAGGTATTCATCATTTTTCACTTCTTTATTTTCGTTTCCTGTGGTAGATGAACTAGAAACAGCGTATAGAAATCCTGAACTCAAGGAATCTAAATATTTTATGCGTTCTTCCGAAGTTTCTGGAGTGACTAAAAAAGTAAAATTCAATCCATATTTTTCTAAAATGGGTTGGTAATTCTTTTCAAATTCAATGGGAGGTAAATCTGGAATAATTAATCCTGAAACTCCAGAATTGGCACATTCTTCACAGAATTTTTCGAATCCAAAACTTAAAACAGGGTTAATGTAACCCATTAAAATCACAGGAATTTTGATTTCATCTTTTACCGATTTCAGTTGAGAAAAAAGTTGAGCGATGGTCATTCCGTTAGACAGAGCCAATTCGTGTGCATCTTGAATAACTGGACCATCTGCTACAGGATCAGAATAAGGCATCCCGATTTCCATCATATCTGCGCCAGAATTTTGGATGGTTTTCATAATTTCTGCAGTTTCTTCCAGAGTGGGAATTCCCGCAGTAAAATATATATTTAATTTTTTCATTTTAATATCTTTTTATTTGATGAATATTTCGCCTTTTAAATAGGTTTTGCACTTTCCGCTGATGAGAACTCTATCATTTTTGAGTTCACATTCTAAAACGCCACCACGTTTGGAAATTTGTTTTGCAGTAAGTTTATTTTTTCCCAATTTTTCAGCCCAAAAAGGAGTGAGAGTAGTATGAGCAGAACCTGTAACAGGATCTTCGTTTACACCGCAGTTTGGACCAAAAAATCTAGATACAAAATCAAAATTTTCTGAAATCGAGCTTACAATTATACCTCTTGCATTAATTTTTGCAATTTCAGGAATGTTGGGTTCTATATTTTGAATTTGATGTTCGTTTTCAAAGATTAACAGATAATCTGTTTTTCCTTGATATGCTTCAATTGGTTGATACGCAAAACATTTCTCGAAAATAGCTAAATCTTCCACTTTTTGTAAGTTGTCTTTTGGGAAATCTAAAGTTAAAAAATCTCCGTTTTTAGTTACAGTTAGCGTTCCGCTGTTTCTAGAAAAGAAGTTGATTTTTTCCCCCGAAAATCCTTCAAAATTCATTAATGTGTAAGCAGAAGCTAAAGTAGCGTGACCGCATAAATCTACTTCTACTTCTGGCGTAAACCAACGAATTTCATAGCCATTTTCTACTGGAACGGTAAATGCAGTTTCTGCCAAGTTATTTTCGGCGGCGATTTTCTGCATTATATCTGCATCTAACCAATTGTCAAGCGGACAAACAGCAGCAGGATTTCCTGAAAATAAAGTGTCTGCAAAAGCGTCTATTTGATATATTTTTTGGCTCATAATCAATACTTGAGTTTAATTTTTATACAAAAATTTCTAATTTTTTCTGAGTTGCGCCCCGACTTGAGCGGAAATCCTTTTTTTTCAATGGCAAAAGCGTTGGAAAAAAAAGATTGGGAGCGGAAGGCGGAATTTGGCGCTATAAAAATATTATTTATCAATTATTTTGAGGTAAGTTTCCATATCTTTATCGCCACGTCCGCTTAAACAAATGACCACTACATCGTCTTTTTGGAAATTTTTCTTTTTTAAAACTTGCAAAGCGTGAGAACTTTCCAAAGCGGGAATGATGCCTTCTAATCTAGTGAGTTCAAAAGCAGATTCTAGCGCTTCATCATCATTAATGCTGAAAAATTCTGCACGATTATTTTTAAATAAATTCGCGTGAAAAGGCCCAATTCCTGGATAATCTAACCCCGCAGAAATAGAGTGTGGTTCGATAACTTGTCCGTCATTGGTTTGCATCACAATACTTTTGCTACCGTGCAAAACGCCTGTTGTTCCCAAGAAAGTTGTAGCTGCAGATTTTCCTGAATTTACACCAAAACCACCAGCTTCAGCGGCAATAATTTTCACACTCGGTTCATCTACAAAATGGTAGAAAGTTCCCGCAGCATTGCTTCCGCCACCAACACAAGCGATAACGTAATCTGGATTTTCTTTTCCGATTTTCTCTTTCAATTGCCATTTAATTTCCTCAGAAATCACACTCTGAAATCTCGCCACCAAATCAGGAAAAGGATGCGGACCAACTACACTTCCGATGATGTAATGGGTAGTTGTAGCATTGTTAATCCAATCTCTTAAAGCTTCATTTACAGCATCTTTTAATGTTTTAGAACCCGAAGTGGCAGGAACAACTTTTGCACCGAGCATTTTCATTCTAGCAACATTAGGAGCTTGTCTCGCAATATCTACTTCGCCCATATAAACGATGCATTCTAAATTCATCAAAGCGCAAGCTGTAGCCGTTGCTACGCCGTGTTGTCCAGCTCCTGTTTCGGCAATAATTCTATTTTTTCCTAGTTTTTTTGCGAGAAGAACTTGTCCGAGAGCGTTATTGATTTTATGGGCACCAGTATGGTTTAAATCTTCACGTTTTAGGTAAACGTTTGTGCCATATTTTTCGCTTAAATTTTTCGCAAAATATAGTGGAGTAGCTCTTCCTACATAATCTTTCAATAAATCGTTGAGTTCTTTTTTAAACTCTTCGGATTCTATAATTTCTATATAATTTTGTTGAAGTTCTTCCACGTTTGGATAGAGCATTTCTGGAACAAATGCCCCTCCAAATTCTCCGTAATATCCGTTTTCGTCGGGATTTCTATATCTTGTCATTTCAGTAATGATTTAAATGTTTTTATTTTTTCTAGGTTTTTAATTCCGGGTTCTGTCTCAAATTTTGAATTGATGTCTAAAACCGCAGGTTGTTGGTTGATGGTTGCTAGTTGATGGATGTTTTCTAGAGAAATTCCGCCACTTAAAAAATAAGGAATTGGAATTTCTATTTCGTTGAGAATTTGCCAATCAAAAGTTTGTCCAGTTCCGCCGAAAGCTTTAGAATCGGTGTCAAACAGTAGATTTGAGATTTGAGATTTGAGATTTGAGATTTTTGAAATTTCGTTTTTGAATTTTTCAAAATCATCCCCAATTCTAATTACTTTTATTATTTTAATATTTTTCCTCAACTTTAGCCTTAACTTTTTTACAAATTCTTCTTCTTCATCTCCGTGTAATTGAATAAAATTCAAATTTGATTTCTCTGAAATTTCTGTAATTTTTTCAACCGTTTCATTTACAAAAACACCTACTTTTCCAAAATGCGGAATTTCCGCAATTTCTTTTAAATTCAAATGATGTAAAACATACCTCGGTGATTTTTCGTAGAAAATAAATCCCAAAAAATCTATATTCATAGAAATTAATTCTTGAATTTGATCTAATTTTGTTAGTCCACAAACTTTTAGTTGATAGTTGTTGGTTGATGGTTGTTGGCTCATTTTAATTTTAAAATTATCAAATTATCACATCAACAAATTCTTTGAATTTGTTGCCCGGATTTTCGTTTTTCATAAAATATTCTCCCATCAAGAAAGCATCAAATCCTTTTTCTTTCAAAAATTTAAAGTCTTCCACATTATAAATGCCACTTTCCGCAACAGATAAAGTTTCTTTTGGAAGTAAGTTTTTCAAATTGACAGAATGTTGTAAATCTACTTTGAAATCTTTTAAGTTTCGGTTGTTAATTCCTACCAAATCAATTTCAGAATTGAAATGTTCTAATTCTTCTTCGGTGTGAATTTCTAACAAAACTTCCAAATTCAATTCGTGAGCTAAAGCAGTAAATTCTTGAACTTGAGTTGGCGAAAGACACGCTGCAATTAATAAAACAACATCTGCACCGATAGATTTTGCTTCGTAAAATTGGTATTCATCTACCATAAAATCTTTCCTTAAAATCGGAATATTCACAGAATTTCTCACGCTCAAAATATCTTCAAAACTACCTCCGAAAAAATCTTTATCCGTGAGAATTGAAATTCCACTTGCACCGAATTCTTCATATTTCGTTACCACTTCTAAAGGCGCAACTTTATCATTGATGATTCCTTTTGAAGGCGATTGTCTCTTGAATTCAGCAATAATTCCGTTTCTGGATTTTACCGATTCTTTCAAAGAAAAAGTTTCTCTTCCAAAATATTCAGAATTTTTCAGTTCTTCAACAGAAATTTTACTTTTAGAGAAAGCAATTTCTTCCCTTTTTCGAGCGATTATTTTATCTAATATATTCATGTTTTTTTCTCTCGCTGATTTCACAGATTAAACAGATTTTTTTATCTACACAATCTGCATAATCCGCGAGACTTATTTTATAATTAATTTATTCAAACATTCTAGCGCTTTTCCGCTTTCTAAACTCTCTTTTGCAGCAGCTAAACTTGCTTCATAATTTTCGTATTTTCCTGTGTTTTGAAGTGCTTTTGCAGCATTGGAGAGAACTACAGCGTTTTGTTCATACGTTCCTTTTCCTTCTAAAATATTTCTGAAAATTTTGGCAGCTTCTTCTTTGGTATTTCCACCGAAAATGGTTTCTGCTTCTATATTTTTAAATCCAAGTTCTTCGGCTGAAAAAATTTCTTCACCGTTTTTGTTGAAAATTTTACTATCTCCTGTCAAAGAAATCTCGTCATAACCATCTAAAGCGTGAACCAACATGAAATCTTCGTTGTTTTTTTGTAAAATATATTGATACAATCTCGCAATTTCTAAACTGTAAACGCCAATCATTGAAAATTTTGGTTTTGCAGGATTTACCAATGGTCCTAAAAGATTAAAAAATGTTCTTAATCCCAAACCTTTTCTCAAAGGTGCAACCGATTTCAACGCTGGATGAAAAAGTGGAGCGTGAAGAAAGCAAATATTGGCTTTTTCTAAATCTTTCTTTAAATCTTCTTGATTATTTTTGAATTGATAGCCCAATTCTTCTAAAACATTAGACGAACCTGAAATCGCAGAAACTCCGTAATTGCCGTGTTTCGCTACTTTTTGTCCGGTTCCTGCAACGATGAAACTTGCCAAAGTAGAAATGTTGAAGGTGTTTTTTCCATCACCGCCAGTTCCTACAATATCTACTAAATCGTGCGTTCCTAAATCTACTTTCACCGCCAAATCTAGCAAAGCCTCACGGAAACCTTGCATTTCTTCCAACGTAATGCTTCGCATCATAAAAACCGTTATAAACGCCGAAACTTCTGTTTCATTGAATTTATTTTGTGCAATTTCAATCATAATAGCTTTTGCTTCGGCTTTGGTCAAAGTTTGATGATTGAAAAGGTATTGTAATATTTGTTTCATAATATGTAGTCCGAAGTCAGATGTCTGAAGTCGGAAGCTCTTAGGGTTATACTTATTCTTGTGACTTCTGACTTCCGTCTTCCGACTTTAAGAAATTCTCTAAAATTTGTCTTCCTTTTGGAGTTAAGATACTTTCAGGATGATATTGAACCGCGTGAACATCGTATTCCTTGTGTTTTAGGCTCATAATCATTCCAGAATCATCTACAGAGGTAATTTCTAATTCCTCTGGGAAATCATCAGGATTTACCGCCCAAGAATGATAACGTCCCACTTCTAAAACTTCGGGTAAATTTTCTAGAATTTTGTGAGGTTTCACTTGTTTAGCTTCGGTGGCAACTCCGTGATAAATTTCTGAAAGATTAATGAGACTTCCGCCAAAAGCTTCTGCGATCGCTTGTTGTCCCAAACAAACACCAAAAATTGATTTAGTAGGTGCATATTTTTTAATCACTTCTAATAAAATTCCCGCTTCTTCGGGAATTCCAGGACCTGGAGAAAGAATGATTTTATCATATTTATTGATGTCTTCCAAAGGAATTTCATCATTTCTATAAACCTCTACTTTTTCGCCTAAAATCTTCTCTACAATTTGAACGAGATTGTAGGTGAAACTATCGTAATTATCGAAAACTAAAACTTTCATAATTTTTCTGCTTTTTTAACTGCCATTTTCAAGGCATTCAGTTTGTTATTTACTTCTTGCAACTCATTTTCTGCGGAAGATTTGGCTACAATTCCAGCGCCAGCTTGATAGAAAAGCGTATTATTTTTGCTTAAAAATGTTCTAATCATAATTGCTTGGTTGCAACTTCCGTCAAACCCTACAAAACCGATGCAACCGCCATAATAACCACGAGAAGATTTTTCATAAGCATCAATGAGTTCAAGAGCTTTATATTTTGGAGCGCCACTCAATGTTCCTTGCGGAAAAGTAGTCGCAATCATTTCAAATGGATTGGTGGTTTCGTCTAATTCTGCGGTCACTTCTGAAACCATGTGAATTACGTGAGAAAATAACTGAATTTCTTTCAATACTGTCCTAAATAAAAATTATTAAAAATAGAAACAGCCTAAATACCTATTTTACATTTAGCTTTACATTTA
>NZ_JASMRM010000005.1:0-154773 GCF_041431305.1 Cloacibacterium sp. Arc13 | reverse complement strand
ATTTTAGAATTATATTTGAACTGTAAACGAATTTTAGTATTAATATAAAAAGTGTAAACTTTTTTTAGGACGTGACAATCTGCGGATGTAATCCGCCGAACCGATGTGGCAAAATCCCCGATTCGGCGTAGCCAAAGGAGCGGAGCGGATTTTGCCACATCGGGCCACGGCTTGGCGAAGTGCGGGCTTGAATTGAGCGAAAGTTCAATTCAGACCGAGACGTAGCCAAAGCTGTGAGCTTTTGGTAAATTTAATAAAAAGACAAAAGCAAACAGCTTTTGGCGGATAAATAGGTGTGAAGTTCAATTTTCCACTTAACCCCGCATTTTGCCAAGCCGATGTTGTGCGAAGTTACTTTCTACTTTTCCATCTGATATCATGGGACATATATCTATTTGTTATTTTTCCATTTTCATCTCTAATAAAGCCTGCTTTATAGCCAATATCTATTAGATGCTGAATATATTCTCTAAACTCTTCGACTGTCATTTCTCCATGTCTCCCATCATATGTAGAAGGTGTCAGATTATATGATGATGTCTTTCTGAAAATCACAAAATTACCTTTAGATAGTCGAACTATATTTCTATAATTTACTGGTGGATTTTCACCATTGTCATATTTTTCATAATAATTATCAATGTAGTCATATGGTTTGTAATTTAAAGAATCAATTTCTATTAGTTGTTCCGAGCCTTTGTATGACGAATAGATATGATTAACATCTTCCAATTCTAAATAAAAATAGTTCCACTCAAAGTCAGCATTATTAAAAGAACAAAATGTAAGACGTTTAGGCTTCACTAAATAAGTCATTCCAAAATCAAGTTCCAAAAAGCCACTTTCATTTGAAAGTTTTGCACCTTCTAAATCCAGACCACCTCCATTGTCAAAAAAAAGATGATTCAGAGATTTTATTCCGCCCAAAATGTTCAATATATTACAAATACTTTGTAAATCATTCCATACTGCTATTTGTGGCATATTAAGTGGAAATAATTTGTATTGAACGGTTTTCCAATCTAAATCATTCCTCTTATAAAAATCATTTTGAATTTCTATCCATTCTGTTAGGGTCTGAATGAATTCGTTTATATTTGGTCTAAGTTTAGGATTATTTTCAGTACATTTAACTAATAATTCCTGCAAAATATTTGTATAAATATCTGAAGAATAATTTTGTAAACCAACCGAACCTGTTGGTGAATATTGACCTTCAAATCCTTTTTCAACTCCTGTCAAAAGAATCCATAATGTTTTTGATAAACTGTAAACATCAGCCGAAATGCCGTCCGAAATTTCAGGATTATTTCTCATTTCTGGCGCTATTGTCCATCTTGGTCCAAGTGAATTTCCTGTAATTGTAAGACCTGGTTCTTTATCAGGATAATCAACAAGCCCGAAATCCCCAATGATAAATTCATCATCAACAAATAAATTTTGAGATTTAATATCTCTGTGAGAAACCCCTCTTGCATGTAATTCGGAAATGATTTTCGCGATATTCAGAATTGCGTCAACTTTTGTTATTGAAGGTTTGTCATTCAAAAATTTATCAAGACGTTGTACATTTGGCATCACATACCACAAAGTATCATCTGAATTATCAGACGAATCTAAGATTTTCATTACTCCGGGAATATCTTGATTTTCTGAAATAATCTTTATTTCATCGAGAAATCTTTTTCGTGCGGTTTCATGATCTTTTTTCAGTAATTTAATAACTTTAGAATCGAGTGTTGTTAAGTTTTCAGCAGACCATACAGAACTATTTCCTCCAAAACCTATTTCTTTTATTAATTTCCAATTGCCAAAAATTTGTTCCTTGGAAAAAGTCTTTTTTGCCATAATGTTGGTATGTAATTTCGCACAACGGTTCGGCGGATTTGCGAAGTCCCGAGAAGGAAGTTTACTTCCGTTCTTGGGATTTTGCAAATTCACAGATGTGCGAAGTTCGCGTAGCGACGAGCAACATCTGCGGATGTAATCCGCCGAACCGATGTGGCAAAAGGAGCGGAGCGGATTTTGCCACATCGAAAAAGCATTGGCGAAGGCGGGCGAAAAGTGAACTGAAAGTTCAATTTTCAACCAAACTGAGCCAATGCTTTTTCGGTGAAGTGAAGTTACAAAATAAAAACGAAACCGAAAAGCAGTGGCGGCGAAGATTATTCAAATTTTGAATTTGAGTATTCAAGCCCGCTTTTGCGAATACACTGTTAGCAGAAGTACTTTTAAAATATTTTGTAATTTCCGTATTTTTGAGAATATTCAGGATTTAAATTCAAGTAATACAAAGAATCTTTTGTTACAATGAATTTTGAATTATTAAATTCTGTGAAAAATTTTGAATTTGGTTTTGGTTCGCAGTTTTTTAATGTTTTTTGCATATCATCAATTGTTTTTCCTTTGGTCAATGAAAAATCATCTAAATATAAACATTCGTTTGGCTGAATAGAATTTAAAACCAAAGTATCATTGTCAAATTTCCATATTCCTTCAGAATAAATTTCACTGATATGTCCCGTTTCATGATACTCAAATGTATGATTTTTAGAAATGCTTAAAGTTGCATTTGAATAAGGATATCTAATTACTTTCCAATCACGGATAAAATCTTCACTTTTCTCAAAATTATCTTTGGTGTTTTGAGAACATGCAAGATAAATTATAGATAGGAAAATTAAAGCTATATTTTTAAGCATTGTTGGTGACGTATTTCTGCTAACGGTTCGGCGCTTGGCGAGGTTGCGAGCTTCGGAACCGATTATTTTCTGTTAAAGATAAAATTTCTTGCGAAATGTATACGTGTATTTACTACAAAATTCGCAATCTTGCCAAACGGCTGTTACCTGCGGGCTTTATTCTCTTTTTGTGTTTAAATATTGTTCAATTTTATCGTGTAAATTTTCTTTAATCCATTTATTCATTTCTACTTTGTCTTTCCCATTCGAAGCGTTCCACGGACTTTCCTCGTTTAAAATAACTTTTTTACTTCTTAGGTCGTAAAGTGAATGATATAAATTTCCTCTTTCCATAACTAAATATTCATTTTTTATGAAAATCCTAATGTTTTCCAAGTTCTTATCAGCTTCATCATAATTCCAAAGTATTTTCTCAATATTTTTTTCTTTTTCAAGTCTTTCTCTGCTTAAACGCTCTTCTTCATTCCAATTTTCTTTGGTCCATTTTATTATATTCCATTCCATATCATCAAATCCAGCCATTGTGAAGTATAGAACATAAATATCGTTTCCATATTCTACTTTTTGTTGATATAAATAGTCTTTGAAAAATGACTGATAAATATTCATTTTAATGTCTGCATACTTTTGGAAGCCTTCATCATTTAAACGATTAGTTGATGAATCTTTATATTTTTCTGCTATAGTCACGCTATCAATTAAAACTTTTTGCTCTAATAATTGTTTTAGTTCTAATTCTCCGATTTGTTCAAAATAATAATTTATTGTTCTGTCTTCAATTTTTTTAGTTTGAGATTGACAACTAAAAGAAATTATAGTTAGAAAAAATAAGATTGATTTTTTCATTTTATCGGGATTTTTTTTAAGCTTGCAGGTAACGGTTCGGCGGATTTGCGAAGTCCCGAGAAGGAAGTTTACTTCCGTTCTTGGGATTTTGCAAATTCATAGTGCAAGTTGCACTACTCAAATATACTAAAACTTTTATAAAAACTATACTCTGCAACTTCAATAACTCCATTGTAAGCGCTCTAAATTTTAATATTTTAAAAACAAACCTCTCTAAAATTGCTTCTAAAGAGGTAAAAATTTTATGTTTTTAAAAACTATTTTCTAAAAAAAAAGGAGTTGTGCAACAGTTACATATGTTAGCAGAAGTGCTTGTTTCTACAATTATTCTTCCGATATTCTTAATTCCCACTCTTTCGTTTTTACAAAATTTAAGAAAATCAATAGGTCATTTATACAATTATTGTCCCAAACACTATTTTTAGGTTCTTTATTGTGATTATCGTTAATTATTGGAATTATTGACAGTAACCATTCAAGTTCGTTCTCTAAAATTACATCTTCTATTGAATCAACATCACACCAGCCTTTACATTCATTCCAATTTCTTATAAACTTTGGCAATTCACCATATTCTTTTTTATTGTCAATAAGTTCTCGTATTAATGAGTCAAAATAACCTTCCCAAAGACTAAAAAAATAAATATTATTTTCTCCTTGAGTTAATTGTATTTCGTGAAATTGATTTTCAGCAAACTCTTCTATGTTTCGCTTAAATTTAGTGTCTTTTGAATTTGTATAAAATCGTATTTCTTTTTCTCCTAAAAAGTCTGAGTAATAGTCCAATTTAAAAAAATCAATTTCCATTAGTTATCCTATCTTTTACTGTTTAGACGGTTCCATAGCATTTCTGCTAACGTTTTGCAGCTACCCGAAGGTGGCGATTTCGGAGCACTTCATTGTCAACCAAGCACAAACTTTGATTGAAGCACAAAGCTTGATTTAACCACAGAACCGCCACTTTTGGGTAGGTGCTGTTAGCCCTCGTTTATTTTATCAAAAATACTCTGTAATTCATTGTCTATTCTTTCCCTATGTGACGCAAGTTCTTTAATTATTGAGTTTTGAAAACTGATCGTGTTAGTAATCCCGAATGCTTTTGCTGAAAGTTCAATAAGTTCTTTTCCTGGGAAAAGGGTTAGCCATCCATCTGTCTCCAGAGCTGTTTTAACCTCGCGTTCGCTATTAGAAATAATCTCTTCAATTGCTGAACTACTTAATTGATCAGTTAACGAAGTATGTATTTCAGAGGATGTTTCGCTAAATTTTCTTTTTATTAACTCATTATTATCGGTCTTGACGACATAGTTTTCTTTTGTTCCTTCAAAATAAGGTTGACCGTTCAATATTTTACCAATGGAAAAATCCTGAGGATTCAGTCTTAGGTTCAACCTAAAACTTATCATGTCTCTAACTACAGCAGATGATAGGTTGATAGCTGTTTTATGAAAAACATCTTCAATCTCTTCCTCGCTCTTTTCAATATTGAAAATGTCAGATAATACCGCCTTTATTGAAGTAAAATCGATTAGATAATTCTCCAATTCATGTTTCTCCAACACGAATATTTTTCCTGAAGAATGGTTTCTGTATTTAGAAATCATTTCCGCAGTTAAATAATCGCGGTCTCTTATAAGATAAAAACTTATCCATGCTATGTTTGATTCCATAATGGAAAGTATAGCATTGTTAATTCTGTTCAAATTGTCACTTCCGTTTGCGGGAATTAATTTGAAGTTTGAATTGTTACTAAATAAAGAGCTGTAAAATTTTCTGTCAGGACTTGAGTTATCGCCCTCCAGAAATACTAAATTTTTTGCAACACCAATATAACCAGAGAATCCAAATAGATTCTTTAATTGCAAAATTGCTTCTTGTTCATTATTTCCAGAGATGAATTTGGCTTTTCTTGTTGAAAGGTCACGTGTAACATATACGACTTTATCCCTACCTGTCTCATCAATTATTTCAGAATTGTGTGTTGCCATCCAAATTTGATTTCCCTTCTTTATACTTTTTATATTTCGTATTAAAAGTCTTGATAACTCAGGATGAAGATGCAATTCTGGCTCATCAATAACAATTATCGCATTTTCTACATTGTGTCTTATGAAAAAAGATAGTATAAAAAACACTTCCTTTTCACCAGATGAAAGGTCATTAAATGTTATTATTTCTCCTGACGGTAATTCGATGAATAAATTTGAAGGGATTGATTCATTTCTATCAGCAAATTTATAATCAGGAAACAAGGTGTTTAATAATTGTTCATATGGTTTGATAGGGTCTGAGGGTTCTTCACCAACAGCTGTGCCTTTATTTTTCTGATTGTGATAATTTCCAAGTTCACGTAGATAATGATAGCGTTGCTGAACAAGAAATTCATACATATCTTGATATTGGATTTCACTTGTATTAAACGCCATTGTCCATAAATGTTCAGTTCTATTTACATTATCAAAACTGAAAATTTGGTCTCTTCTAAAACCCTTTTGAGGATAATTTCTGTCAGCTCTTAAAAAGAAACCTAATGACCTTTTAAGTTTATCCTTAAGTTCTCTAGTTACATAACTATGTATTTGATTATGAAGAGTCGGGTTCTTATTATATTCTCCCTCATTATATTCAAATGCCCTGTAATAAATATTGTTTTTTATAAAGTATTCTAGAATGTCATACTTGTGTTTATGTGGCCTTTTTAGACTTTCTGTTATTGCTTGTTTTTGTGACTCTTTATACTCTGGTGTATTTTCTGTTTCATCAATGGCACGAATTCTTTCCTCTATTTGTTTGTCTATTGATGAAAGTTCCTCTTTTAACGAATTAACAATAATCTCTTTTTCATCTGTATTCAATCCAATACCTATTTCAAATGAGAACCCAGTAAATGTTCTCGAAAGTTGCCAACTAAGACTGTATGAACTTGAAAGACCATATCCAATTAATTCAAGTACAGAGCTTTTTCCACTACCATTTGGACCTGCAAATACAATTAGGTCTGAATTTTTATTGTTAAAATTAAAAGGACCTAATTCTTCGTTTTCAAGATGTCGGAATTTCTTAATTATTATCTTATTGATATACATATTCGATGTCTGTCTTTTAAATGAGGGCTAACGGTTCGGCGGATTTGCGAAGTCCCGAGAAGGAAGTTTGCTTCCGTTCTTGGGATTTTGCACACCACCAAATATACAAAAGTATTCTTGATACTCAAAAGCTTAATTAAAATCTTAACCCATCCCAAAGCAATGTCAAAGGAAAGTCAAAGGAAAGTCAAAGGAAAGGGTAGTTAATGTCTGCTTGCATTTTACTTGCAGGACAAAAGCAAGATACTTGCTTCTTATTATACCCAGAACTTTATTTGGCGTTTTGAAGAAAACAAATAAGGGTTTGAGTTGAATCAAGTGGCAGTCAAACTCGAGTTTTGTTCGCAAAAAGGGTACCTTTTCCGAAGCTGATTCGAACTTGATTCGAACTTGATTCGAACAAATGTCTCAAAAAAGACAAAAAAGGCGAAATAATTACGCTAATTGATGCGTAATAATAGTGTAAACTTTCATGGTGAGAACTCTAAGTTTTATAACCCAAAAAGCTTATTTTATTTTTTTTGTCATAGAAGATGTCGTAAAGCATAAGATGAATTAAAAATCTGTTAAACTAAATTTCCGTAAATTTGAAAAATCATTTATCAATCATCATTTATCTATTCAAATGAGCACCAATAAACTCAAAATTATCAACGACCCAGTTCATGGTTTTATAAAAATTCCTTACGAAATTTTGTATGATGTGTTAGAGCATCGTTATTTTCAGAGATTGCGCAGAATTTCTCAAACAGGATTGTTGAGTTTAGTTTTTCCGGGAGCTACTCATACCAGATTTCATCATGCTTTAGGTGCAATGCATCTCATGTTCACGGCACTTGAAACTTTGAAACTGAAAAATGTAAAAATTTCAGACGAAGAAGAAAAAGCGGCGCTTCTAGCCATTTTATTGCACGATGTAGGTCATGGTCCGTATTCTCACGCTTTAGAAAGTCTTTTGATGGAAGATTGGCATCACGAGAAACTTTCGATTTTATTGATGAAAAAATTGAATGATGAGTTTAATGGTGAATTAGATTTGGCGATAGAAATGTTCCAAGGAAAATACCATCGAAAATTCTTTAACCAATTGATTACTTCACAGTTAGATGTAGATAGATTAGATTATTTGAAGCGAGACAGTTTCTTTACGGGAGTTTCGGAAGGAAGTGTGAACACGCAGAGAATTATTTCGATGATGAATGTAAAAGATGATGAACTTCTGATTGATGAAAAAGGAGTTTATTCTATTGAAAATTTCCTTACGGCAAGAATGTTTATGTATTGGCAGGTTTATTATCATAAAACTTCGGCTTTGGCAGAACATCTTTTGGTGAAAATCTTGAGCAGAGCAAAACAGCTCATTTCCGAAGGAAAACAAGTGGAAGCTTACGGAAATTTGAAATATTTCTTGTACAAAACTGATTTCGAAAAAGCAACAGAAGAAGATGTGAATCGTTTTACACAACTGGATGATACAGATGTACTGAGCGCGATAAAAACTTGGCAAAATGCGGATGATTTTGTGTTGAGTTATTTCTGTAAAGCGGTGGTTCAGAGAAAATTCCCAAAAACAGTTTTTTCTTCTCAAAAATTTGAAGAATCAGAAATTTTAGAAAAAATAGAACGTGCCAATCAGAAATTTGGCATCGAAAATGGAGACCAATTGGTGGAACAAATCAGCAGAACTTTGCTTCCTTATGATAATCAAAAACAACCGATTTTTTTGCTCAAAAGAGACGGAAGAAAGATAAAGTTGGAAGACGCAGAAACCCAAATTCTATCAGCGCATATCAACCAACCAACCACCAAAAACATTCTGTTTTTCCCTAGAGAAATTTAAGTTTTCAAAAAACTAAAAATTGTATGAGTGTAATAAGATTTTCGTATCTTTGCAAGATATGGAATTTACTGCAGCTCAAATTGCAAGTTTTATCAATGGTAAGATCATTGGAGACGAAAGTGCTTCTATAAGCGGCGTTTCGCCAATAGAAAACGCACAAGAAGGACAGCTTTCTTTTGTCTCTCAGGAAAAATTTGCAGATTATATATTTTCTTCAGAAGCATCTGTAATTATTGTTTCTGAAAAATTTGTTAAAGGAGAAAACTATAAACCTACACTTATTGTAGTAGAAGACGCTTATTTGGCTTTTCAGGTTTTAATGAATCTCTATCAACAGATGAGAGAAGAAAAAAAATCAGGAATTGAACAACCTTCTACCATTGCAGACAGCGCTACAATAGGCGAGAATGTCTACGTGGGTGCACATTCTTATATCTCAGATAAATCAAAAATCGGTAACGGAACACAGATTTTTCCTCAAGTTTACATCGGGAAAAATGTGAAAATTGGCGAAAACTCTATTATTTATAGCGGTGCAAGAATTTATGATTACTGTGTGATTGGCGATAATTGCATCATCCATTCTAATACAGTGGTAGGAAGTGATGGTTTCGGTTTTCAACCAACGAAAGATGGCTATCAAAAAATCCCACAATTAGGGAATGTAGTTATAGAAAATAATGTAGAAATTGGTTCTAATTGCAGTATAGACAGAGGAACTATCGGTTCTACTGTTATTGGTGAAGGAACCAAAATAGATAATCTGATTCAGATTGCTCATAACGTGAAAATTGGTAAAAATAACGTTATCGCAGCACAAGCTGGTATTGCTGGTTCTACCGTTATAGGAGATTGGAATATGATTGGCGGACAAACTGGTGTTGCTGGTCATCTCAAAATAGGTAACCAGATTAGAGTACAAGCTCAGAGCGGAATAAATAGAGATGTACAAGACGGCGAAACACTCTTCGGAACACCTGCTTTCAATGCTGGTGATTACAGAAGAAGCTATGTACTTTTCAGAAAATTCCCTGAAATTGTTGAACGAATAAATAATCTAGAAAAAAACTCAAAAGAAAATACTAATGAGTGAAAAACAGAAGACTTTAGGTAAAGAAGTATCACTTTCTGGGATTGGACTTCACACAGGAAGACAAGTAAACCTTACCATGAAACCTGCTAAAGAAAATACAGGTTTTGTATTTGTAAGAACAGACTTAGAAGGTAATCCTCAAGTAGAAGCAGATGTAAATTATGTAACGACTACAGAAAGAGGGACTACGTTAGAAAAATTAGGAGTTAAAATCCATACTTGTGAGCATTTATTGGCTGCTTTAGTAGGAATGGATATTGATAATGCTATCTTAGAAATGAACAGTGCAGAACCACCAATTATGGATGGTTCTTCTAAATTTTTCGTAGAAGCAATAGAAGAAGCTGGAGTGGTAGAACAAGAGCAAAACAGAGAATATTTAGTCATCAAAGAAGTGATGAACTATGTAGATCCTAATACAGGCTCAGAAATTACCATTATTCCTTCTGAAAACTACGAAATTACTACGATGGTAGATTTCGGGACTAAAATTTTAGGAACTCAGAACGCTTCTCTTAAAAATATTACAGATTTTAAAGATGAAATTTCTTCGGCGAGAACTTTCAGTTTCTTGCACGAACTAGAAATGCTTTTAGACAGTGGCCTTATTAAAGGGGGCGATATTTCTAACGCTATTGTTTACGTAGACAAAGAATTAACTCCAGAAACCGCTGAAAAACTTAAAAAAGCTTTCGGTAAAGAAGAAGTTACCATCAGACCAAATGGTATTTTAGATAATCTTACCCTTAATTATCCTAATGAAGCAGCTCGTCATAAATTGCTAGATGTAATCGGCGATTTAGCGTTAACAGGTGTAAAAATTAAAGGAAAAGTAATTGCTACTAAACCTGGACATTTCGTGAATACACAATTTGCGAAAAAACTAAACAGACAGTGGAAATTACAAAAAAAGAAAAACGTGCCAGATTTTGATTTAAAAGCAGAACCTGTTTTTGATATTAACGGGATTATGCGTCTTTTACCACATAGACCACCATTTTTATTGATTGATAAGATTTTAGAATTGTCAGAATCTCATGTGGTAGGTCTTAAAAATGTTTCGATGAATGAACCTTTCTTTGTAGGTCATTTCCCTAAAGAACCAGTGATGCCTGGTGTTTTACAAATCGAAGCGATGGCTCAAGCTGGAGGTATTTTAGTCTTGGCAAATGTTCCAGACCCAGAAAATTATTCCACTTATTTTGTGAAAATAGATAAGGTAAAGTTCAAGAAAAAAGTAATTCCTGGAGATACTCTTATTTTTAAAATAGAACTAATAGAACTTATAAGAAGAGGCATTGTTCATATGCAAGGTTACGGTTACGTAGGAGACAGCGTAGTAGTAGAAGCAGAATTGATGGCTCAAGTTGCTAAAACCAAATTAGACTCATGATTCATCAATTAGCCGCTGTAGACAGACGTGCCAAAATTGGCAAAGATGTTACCATAGAACCTTTTACCACCATTGCTGCAGATGTAGAAATAGGAGAAGGAACTTGGATTGGTCCCAATGTTACCATTATGGATGGTGCAAGAATTGGTAAAAACTGTAGAATTTTTCCCGGAACGGTAATTTCTGCAATTCCACAAGATTTGAAATTTGATGGGGAACAAACATTGACCATTATTGGAGACAATACTACCATCAGAGAATGTGTAACCATCAACAGAGGCACCAAAGCATTAGGCTATACCAAAGTAGGAAATGATTGCCTTATCATGGCTACTTCTCACATCGCTCATGACTGTGTTCTAGGAAACCATGTCATCATTGTAAACGGTTGCGGAATTGCAGGACACGTAGAAATAGGAGATTTCACTGTAATGGGAGGTCTTTCTGCGGTTCATCAGTTTGGTAAAATTGGGAAACACGTGATGATTTCTGGAGGAACACTCGTAAGAAAAGATATTCCACCTTATGTAAAAGTAGCGAGAGAACCTATGTCTTATGCAGGAATTAATTCTGTGGGATTAAGAAGAAGAGGCTTCAGTAATGATAGAATTTTTGAAATTCAAAAAATCTACAAATACCTTTTTCAATCTAAAATGAATGTTTCTCAGGCAACAAGATTCATCGAAAACGAAATGCCACCTACGGAAGAAAGAGACGAGATTTTAGAATTTATTAAAAATTCACCTCGTGGAATTGTAAAAGGATACGGAACAGGAAAAGAATAAAAACATATTTTAAAAAATAATAAATATTAATGGCAACAAGTAATGATATTAAAAAAGGTCTTTGTATAGAATTCAGCAATGACATTTATAAAGTAATCGAATTTTTACACGTAAAACCAGGAAAAGGACCTGCTTTCGTAAGAACTAAACTAAAATCTGTAACCAATGGAAAAGTAATTGATAATACTTTTTCTGCAGGTCATAAAATTGATGAGGTAAAAGTAATTACTCGTAAATTTCAATACTTATATGATGATGAGAATGGTTTCCACTTCATGAATAATGAAGATTTCTCTCAAATGTATTTGAACAAAGAAATGATTGAAAATGCTCAATTCATGAAAGCTGGTGAAGAAGTAACCATCATTATGAAAGAAGCAGATGAAACTCCACTTTCTGCTGAAATTCCACCAACTGTTTATCTAGAAGTAATAGAAGCAGATCCAGGTGTAAAAGGAAATACAGCAACGAATGCACTTAAAAACGCCATCGTAGAAACGGGCGCTAGAGTTTTGGTTCCGCTTTTCATTGAAGCTGGTGACAAAATTAAAGTAAACACCGAAGACGGTTCTTACTTAGAACGTGTAAAATAAATTAGCTGGATGTAGGAAGCTGGATGTTAGATATAATTCTTCCAGCATCCATCATCCAACATCCTACAATAATATGAAATTTCAATCACCTCAGTCTCTTAAGACCATTGCAGAATTAATTAATGCAAAATTTGTAGGAGACGAAAATTTTCAAGTTTTTGGAACTAACGAAATTCACCGTGTAAAAGCTGGTGAAATTGTTTTTGTAAACCATCCTAAATATTACGACAAAGCGCTTTTTTCTGAAGCTACTATTATTTTGATAGACAAAGAAGTAGATTGCCCAGAAGGTAAAGCTCTTCTTATTTCAGACGACCCTTTCAGAGATTTTAATAAAATTAACGAACATTACCAAGGTATTCAAACTTTTGAAACAACTGGTCAAAATGCTGTAATTGGAAAAAATTGTAAAATTCACCCTTCTGTAGTAATCGGAAACGATGTGAAAATAGGAGATAATTGTATGATTTTTCCAAATGTAGTAATTGGAGACAGAACCGAAATTGGTAATAACTGCGTTATTCAGTCAGGAACCGTTTTAGGAGGTGACGCTTTTTATTACAACAAAAATGCTGAAGGTTTCAGAAAAATGCTTTCCGTAGGAAATGTTATTATAGAAAATAATGTAGAAATAGGTAATCTTTGTACAATAGACAGAGGAGTTACAGATTCTACCATTATTGGTGCAGGTAGTATTTTGGATAATCAAATTCAAATAGGACACGATACCGTTATTGGTAAAAAAGTTCTTATCGCTTCTCAAACCGGTATTGCAGGTTGTTGTATTATCGAAGACGAAGTTACCATTTGGGGACAAGTGGGTATGGCTTCTGGTAAAAGAGTAGGAAAAGGAGCGGTACTTTTAGGTAAAACTGGAGTGAACAGAGACTTAGAAGGTGGCAAAACTTATTTCGGTAGCTTAGCCGAAGAATTTAGAGAGTATCTAAAAAAAGAAGTCAAATTAAAAAATTTATAGGTCTTTACTTTGTGTGAAATCATAAAAATAGTATTTTTACAAAAATTAAAAAATAAATCATGTCAGTATTAGTAAATAAAGATTCAAAGGTAATCGTACAAGGATTTACAGGAAACGAAGGAACTTTCCACGCAACTCAAATGATTGAATACGGAACCAACGTAGTAGGTGGTGTAACTCCAGGAAAAGGAGGAACTGAACATCTTGGTAAGCCAGTTTTCAACACTGTTGCAGACGCAGTTGCTAAAGCAGGAGCTAATGTTTCTATTATTTTTGTACCACCTGCATTTGCTGCAGATGCTGTAATGGAAGCTGCAGAAGCTGGAATTAAAGTAATCGTTTGTATTACAGAAGGAATTCCGGTAGCTGATATGGTAAAAGTAAAAGAATATATTAAAGACAAAGGTGCTAGATTAATCGGTCCTAACTGCCCAGGAATTATCACTTCAGACGAAGCTAAAATCGGTATTATGCCAGGTTTCGTTTTCAAAAAAGGTAGAGTAGGTATTGTTTCAAAATCTGGTACTTTAACATACGAAGCTGCAGACCAAGTAGTAAGAGCTGGTTTCGGTGTTTCTACAGCAATCGGTATTGGTGGTGACCCAATCATCGGAACAACTACCAAAGAAGCTTTAGAATTATTCATCAACGACCCAGAAACTGATGCAGTAGTGATGATTGGTGAAATTGGTGGTTCTTTAGAAGCTGAAGCAGCAAGATGGTACAGAGATTCTGGTTCTAAAAAACCAGTAGTAGGTTTCATCGCTGGTCAAACTGCTCCTAAAGGTAGAACGATGGGACACGCTGGTGCAATCGTAGGTGGTGCAGAAGATACAGCTCAAGCAAAAATGCAAATTATGGAGGAATGCGGAATCAACGTAGTAGCTTCTCCAGCTGATATCGGTAAAACTATTGCTAAAGTATTAGGATAAATTTTACTAAATACATTATAAAAAAGCTTCACAATTTTAGTTGTGAAGCTTTTTATTTTAATTAACGGTTAGAAATTATTGATGGCTATTTAAGGGAATTTCTATGTGTTTTTTCATTTTACTCATGCATATAGTTTTCTAAAATTCACTAATTTTGAAAATAAAACATTTAATATGCAATCATCCACCCTTCAATTTCTTAGAAATTTAGAAAAGAATAACAACAGAGAATGGTTTAATGAAAATAAAACGCTTTATCAAGAAGCGCAACAAGATGTGATTTCTTTTGTGGAAAAATTAATTGAAGAAATGGCGGATTTTGATGAAGAAATAGGAAAACTAGAGGCTAAAAAATCTGTTTTTAGAATTTACAGAGACACAAGGTTTTCTAAAGATAAAACACCTTATAAAACCAATTTCGGAGCTGGTTTAGGAATGGGAAAAGGCAATAAAATTTCAGGATATTATTTGCATATAGAACCCGGGAAATCTTTTTTGGCAGGTGGTGTTTATAAGCCAGAACCAACAGTTTTAAAGACGATAAGACAAGAAATTTCTGCTTTTGGTGACGAGTTCAAAGCGATTTTAGAACAAGATGAATTCAGAAATTATTTCCGAGGATTAAGTGTAGAAGATAAACTGAAAAAAGTACCTCAAGGTTTTGAAAAAGACGATAAAATGGTTGAATATTTAAAACTAAAGCATTTTATCGTAACGCATCCCGTCTCTGATGAGCAATTGCTCAGTGAAAATGCAGTTAAAGAATTTGCTAAAATTTTCAAAGCCATGAAACCGCTCAATGATTTTTTACAAACGCCTTTTATATAAAGAAAAAGTCAGAGTTGATGAAGCTCTGACTTTTTTTATTTTGATAATTCGTCTATCGTTTTCTGAATTTCTGGATCATCTGGAGAAATCGCATAATATTTTGCAATTCCAGATTTTTGATTCACAACCAAGTATCTCGGAATCCAGTTGAGGTCTATATAGTTATTAAAATCATTTTTCCAACCTACATGGAACCAATAATTTTCTTTTTGGGTCATGTCATATTTTTGTAATCCTTTTTTCCATGCTTCTTCGTTTCGGTCTAGAGAGAGGAAAATAAATTTCACATTCGGATTTTTATCTTCTAATTCCTTGGCTTTTGGCATAGACTGTATACAATCTCTACACCAACTTGCCCATAAATCGAGTACCACAATTTTTCCTTTATTTTGGTCTAAAATTTTATAAATACTGATGGTTTTACCATTGATGTCTGTTACTTTTTGAGCTAAAGCTTCTTTAGAAAACTTGGTTTTCAAAACTTTTGGCACTTGTTGCGAGACTCCCCATCCAAAGATAAGAAGCGCAAACAATAGGATAAACTTTTTCATATTTTTTTAAAAACAGAATTTTATTTATAATTTTTCATACAAAACTATGCCAAATTCTGAATCTATAGAAACTTTTCCGTTGGTAACTTTTGCAGTTTTTCCGCTATAAGCGTCTCTTAGCCTTGTTCCGTTCTCGAAAATTCCTGCAACAGAAATTTCTTTTACGCCAGGATTTAAGTCCAAACCAACTAAAACTTTATCGTCTTTGTAAGTTCTGGTAAACCAATACGGTGAATTAGAAACCATCTGATGTTTCCCAGCACCTACCGCTGCGTGATTTCTACGGAACTGACCTAGTTTTTGCCAATGTGTTAATACTTTTTGGGTTTCAGGATTGTTTTTCACCTCGTCCCAATTCATATTGCTTCTAAGATTGGCATCACCGGTTGCGCCTTCCACGATTAATTTTCTAGCGGTTTCGTCGCCGTAATAAACTTGCGAAATTCCCGGAGTGAGTAGAAGTTTGGTTCCCGCTTCGTAATTTCTTTTTCTTTCTTTGTCAAAAGGATCACCGTCATCGTGAGAAGAAATATAGTTCATTACAGTATTTCCAGAAAGGTCTGCGTGCAAAATTTTATCATAATTGCCGAAGATTTCTTCATAAGATTTATTGGCATCTCCTTTGAAATCGAAATTAATTAAAGAATTCAATCCGTTTTGGTAATAATTGACTTTTTTGTCTCCAAAATCATACAATCTTTTCTGAGAAATTCCGTAACCATAAAGTTCTCCAATGGTGAAGAATGGTGAGTTGTCTAGAATTTTTTTAGGATTGTTTAATTTATATTCAGCAAAAGCTAAGTCGCACACTTTTTTGAAATCTTTCCAAACGTCTTCATTGGTATGTTTCAGGGTGTCTATTCTGTAACCATCGATTCCATATTTTACGATATAATCAGCAAGCCATTTCATAATGTAATATTTTGGCGCTCTCGGAAATCCAGTTTTCACGAAAAATACATTTAGTTCAGACATTTCTTTTTCGTAACGGCCTTCTTTTCTCCATTTTTGTTCTAACATAGGCGGAAGTCCTACATTTTCATCACTTTCTGTAAGTACATCTGGTAAATTTTTAACCAAAGTACAAGCGGTAGTCATTTCAAAAGAATTGTAAGTACATTGTGGTTCTGTTCTTACCCATTTATTAGGATATTCTGGGTCTGCATAAGTAACGGGACCAGTGTGATTAATCACCGCATCTAATACGATTCTTATTCCGTTTTGGTGTGCTTTTTCTACCAATTCTTTTAAATCTTCTTCCGTTCCAAAATTTGGGTCAAGAGCGGTCCAATCTTTTGTCCAATATCCATGAAAAGCATAAGTAAGACCTGTTCCTTCGTCTGTAGCGCCGTGAATTTGTTCTACAATTGGAGTAAGCCAAATCGCGTTAATTCCTAATTTATTGAAATAACCTTCGTCTATTTTTTGAATAACACCTCTTATGTCGCCACCTTCGAAACCTCTTAAAACGGCTGCTTTTTCGGTTCTATTGAAATTGACGTCATTGTCAGGATTTC
This sequence comes from Cloacibacterium sp. Arc13, assembly GCF_041431305.1. Taxonomy (NCBI): domain Bacteria; kingdom Pseudomonadati; phylum Bacteroidota; class Flavobacteriia; order Flavobacteriales; family Weeksellaceae; genus Cloacibacterium; species Cloacibacterium sp. Arc13. Next base: position 137,631 of record NZ_JASMRM010000005.1, on the reverse strand, counting down.
CATTGTTGAATCTATCGGTCACTGCGAAATATACATTGGCTCCTTTCCAATCAAATGATGATGGAGTTGAGGTGTTTTGTGATGCGCAACTTGCTAAAAAAGCTAACGCGGAAGCTAAAACTATTTTTTTCATAAAGAATCTTATTATTTGAAATGAAAGCAATTTTAAGGCTAAATTTCTTTAACTCAAAAAAATGGCGGCATAAATTTAAGGAATATTCACGGAAAGCGGTCAATAAAAGGAGTGATATTTTTCAGGTTGTAAATTCGTGAAAACTTAATTTGGCGATACGGTTTTTTACAATTACCTTTGTAAAAATCTAATAAAAAATTCTAAAAATTTATGTCAACTTACGTTGTTGTTGGTCTTCAATTTGGAGATGAAGGTAAAGGAAAAATTACCGATGTTCTTTCAGCTAAATCAGATTATGTAGTTCGTTTTCAAGGGGGTGACAATGCTGGTCACACTGTTTATGTAGGCGAAGATAAGTTTGTACTGCATTTACTTCCTTCTGGAGTTTTACAGTGCAAAGGAAAATGTATTATTGCGAATGGAGTAGTGGTTAATCCTAAATCTTTTTTACGAGAAATAGGACAATTAGAAGCTAAAGGTTATAAAACTGACCACGTTTTCATCAGCAGAAGAGCGCATGTAATTATGCCTTATCATATCATGCTTGATACTTACAGAGAAGAGGAATTGGGCGGAACGCAAATTGGAACCACCAAGAAAGGAATCGGACCTTGTTATGAAGACAAAATTGCAAGAGTGGGAATCAGAATGATTGACCTCTTGAATCCAGAAGTCTTAAAAGAAAAAATTGAGAAAAATCTTAAGATAAAAAACAATCTTTTCGAGAAATATTTTGGAAAACCAGCCATGAGTTTTGACGAAATTTACAATGAATTTTTAGAAATTGGAAAACAACTTCAAGACAGAATTGTAGATACAGAATTAGAATTGAACGAAGCGATTCGTGATAATAAAAATATCCTTTTCGAAGGAGCACAAGCATTAATGCTTGATATAGATTTCGGTACATATCCTTACGTAACTTCTTCATCGCCTTCTACAGGTGGAGTTTGTACAGGAGCAGGAGTTCCGCCAACTTCTTTGCAGAATTTAATTGGGGTATCCAAAGCGTATACTACCAGAGTTGGTCACGGTCCTTTTCCTACAGAATTAGACAATGATTTAGGAGAACACATTAGAAAAGTGGGGCATGAATACGGAGCGACTACAGGAAGACCAAGAAGAACTGGTTGGTTAGACTTAGTAGCACTAAAACACGCTTGCATGATTAATGGTATCAATAATTTGGTGATTACTAAACTAGATGTTCTTACAGGAATTGATACGTTGAAAATCGCTACGCATTATAAAACAGAAGACGGAAAAATTATTGATTATTTCACTTCTTCTACTACGAAATTATACGATTACGAAGCTATTTATACCGATTTACCAGGTTGGACAGAAGATATTACCACGGCTAGAACTTTTGATGAATTGCCAGAAAATGCTAAGAAATACATTGGTTTTATCGAGGAATATCTAGGAATTAATGTATACTTGGTTTCTGTAGGTCCAGAAAGAAGTCAAAACATTATTAGAAAAGAATTATTCTAATCATAATTTATATAAAATATTGAAAATCACGCTTTTGGCGTGATTTTTTACTTTTAAATTGTATTGTTTTCATTGAAAACAAATAAAACATTAAATTTTAAATAATTTTTTGGCAAGGTAATTGAATTACTCTAATTACTTTTTGCAAAAAGATAAAAAATTAATAATCGTGTTTGAAATTTGTTTAATCTAAAAAATCACACAATGAGCAAAAATTTCTTTACTTATGACCCGCATCAAGCGCTGAACGAAGTTGTTTTCGAGAAGAGAAACAAAGAATATGGAGCGTATGCTCTACGAAACGAAGCTAATGTCTTTCTAAAAAAGGCTTTATATATAGGAGTTGGATTATTTGGTCTTTTAGCAATGACGCCATTACTTATTAATACGCTAAAACCTAAAGCCGAAAAAACAACTATTTATGTTCCTATCAATCTAAAAAATGTAGATAGACCAGACGATAGAATAGAAAAGCCAGAACCTAGAGTTATTCCTCCGAAAGCTCCTGTTCAGGTAAAAACGCAGAGTTTAACTCCGCCTACTCCAACCAGAGACGCTGTAAAAGAGGAAACCATTAACCAAAAAGTAGATGATGCCGTAATTTCTACGACTACAACTCCGGGAGTTGCCGTAACCAATCCTAATCAGCATGTAGTTACAGGAACAGAAAACGGAAAAGAAATTGTAAAAGAACCTATTAAACCAAATCCAAACGAAATCATAAAAAATGTAGATGTAGAAGCAGATTTCATCGGTGGAGTTAATGCTTTTAGAACAAAAGTTTTACAAAATTTTGATTCTAGTGTCATCGAAAATGAAACAGGTGAGGTGGTAAAAGCAGTAGTAACTTTCGTGGTAGAAAGAGACGGAACCATTTCTAATATTAAAGTTTCTGGAGCGAATACAGATTTTAATAAAGAAGCAGAAAAAACAATAAAAGGAATTAAAGGAAAATGGAATCCTGCAAAATTTCAAGGCGAAAATGTTCGTTCTTATTTTAGATTCCCTATTTCTATGCAGTTCGAATAATCATCTAGAATATTTAATTTCTACATTGTCTTATCGATAGCAATTCATTTAATTATCCACATTTTCTAAAAATTGTGGATAATTTTTTTGTGCTTTAACCCATTAATTCACAATAGTTTAATATTTTTGACAGTTATTAACATTCAACCGAATGACTATTTATTGTATTTTTGGAAACTAATTCATTTTTATGGGAAAAATTATTGGAGTTGCCAATCAGAAAGGAGGTGTAGGTAAAACCACTACTGCAGTGAATTTAGCAGCTGCGCTTGGCGTTTTAGAGAAAAAAGTTTTATTAATCGATGCAGATCCACAGGCTAATGCTACCTCTGGTTTAGGAATAGAAGAAGTAAATTATTCTACCTATAATCTATTGGAACACAGTGCAGATGTGAAAGATTGTATCCAGAAAACTTCATCTCCAAATTTATACCTTGTACCTTCTCATATTGATTTGGTAGCAGCGGAAATTGAGTTAGTAGACCGTGACAAGAGAGAATATATGCTTAAAAAAGCATTAGAAGAGGTAAAATCTGAGTATGACTACATCATCATCGATTGTGCACCAAGTTTAGGTCTTATTACGGTAAATGCACTTACTGCTGCAGATTCTGTAATCATCCCAATTCAGTGTGAATATTTCGCATTGGAAGGTTTAGGTAAATTATTGAACACCGTGAAAAATGTTCAGAAAATTCATAATTATGATTTAGACATCGAAGGTTTATTACTTACCATGTACGATTCTAGATTAAGACTTTCTAACCAAGTGGTAGAAGAAGTGAATACGCATTTCCCAGAAATGGTTTTCGAAACGATAATTTCTAGAAATGTAAGACTTTCTGAAGCTCCAAGTTTCGGAGAAAGCATCTTGATGTACGATGCCGAAAGCAAAGGTGCAATTCAATACATTCAATTGGCAGAAGAAGTACTTCTGAAAAACGAAAAATTACAAAAAGCATAACATTTTTAGAATTGAGAAGAAATTTTGTTTGTTCTCATGACTAATGACTTATCATACAATATGAAAGACAAAAAAAGAGCAATGGGACGTGGTTTGGGTGCTATTTTAAGTGCCGAAAGCAAAAGTAACATTAATTCTGCAACAGATACAGGAGCCGAAAAATTAGTAGGAAACATGGTAGAAGTAGCATTAGAAGATATTTATCCTAATGCAACTCAGCCTAGAACTTATTTTGATGAAACTGCCCTTAATGAATTGGCTCAATCGATAAAAAATCTTGGAGTAATTCAGCCTATCACTTTAAGAAAAGATGGTGATAAATTTGAAATTATCTCTGGGGAAAGACGTTACAGAGCTTCTAAAATTGCTGGTCTTACTTCTATTCCTGCTTACATAAGATTGGTAAATGACCAAGAATTGCTAGAAATGGCTTTGGTAGAAAATATCCAGCGTGAAGATTTAGATGCCATAGAAGTAGCACTTACTTATCAAAGATTATTAGAAGAAATAGGTCTTACTCAAGAAAATTTAAGTTCTAGAGTAGGGAAAGAAAGAAGTACGATTACGAATTCTATTCGTTTGTTGAGGTTAAGTCCAGAAATTCAAAATGCAATAAGAAGCGGCGAGATTTCTGCAGGTCATGGTAGAGCAATCATCAGTGTAGAAGATTCCGAACTTCAACAAGAACTTTTCAAAAGAATCATCAAAGAAGGATTAAACGTAAGACAAGCAGAAAAAGCAGCTTCAGAACTTAAAAATCCTAAAAAATCTTTCCAAAAAACTGAAAAAGAACTTCCGAATCATCTAAGAAAAGTAGAAAAATCATTAGCTGATGTTTTAGAAGTTGGGGTAGAAATAAAATCTTCAGGCAAAGGAAAAAAAGGGAAAATCATCCTTGATTTCAATAACGAAGATGAACTGAACAAAATCCTTTCACATTTTAATTAATGAGAGCAGTTTACTCCATCATATTATTGTTGTTCTTTGGGTTGTTTTTTTCTCAAGAAATTAAACCTTTTGACACCATCAAAACCGAAAAACAGGTAGTTGAGGAAATAGAAAAAGCCAACGTGAGCACCATTCAAAAATACAATCCTACAAAAGCAGGGTTGTATTCTGCTGTTTTTCCGGGCCTTGGTCAATATTACAACAAGAAATATTGGAAAATTCCTATTGTTTGGGGAGCTGTAGGAACTGGAGTAGGGATTATTGTGTATAATGATAAGCAATATCGCCGTTATAGAACTGCGTTTTTAGCAGAGTTAAATGGTCAGCCTCACGAGTTTGATGATTTACCTTATGTAGACGCTACGGTTCTAGGAAATACACAAGACAGAGCCAAAAGACAAAGAGATTACGCCATCGCCATTACCGGAGTTTTATACATTTTAAATATTGTAGATGCGGTAGTAGATGCACACTTATACGATCAAAAGAAAGACCCAGATTTAGCGATTAAACCTACCATTATTTACGATGATTTAGGCGTAGCAAATGGTAAAGCTGGATTGTCTTTGAGTTTTAGATTTTAAAAATTAAAAAAATGAAAATAGCATTAGTAGGTTACGGAAAAATGGGCAAAATCATTGATGAAATTGCCACAAAAAGAGGACATGAAGTTGTAGCAAGATTAAACGAAACGCCTACCAAAGAAAATCTGAACAATCCAGATGTAGTGATAGAATTTTCGCAGCCAGAAGTAGCTTTTAGCAATATAAAGACCTGTTTAGAAAATAAAATTCCAGTAGTTTGTGGAACTACAGGTTGGCTAGAGCAAAAACCAGCCATCGAAAAAATAGCCTTAGAAAATGGAACAGGATTCTTATATGGTTCTAATTTCAGTTTAGGAGTGAATCTTTTCTTTGCTTTAAATGAAAATTTAGCAAAATTGATGCAGAAATTCAGTGATGATTATACGTGCCAGCTCGAAGAAATTCACCACGTTCATAAAAAAGATGCACCAAGTGGAACTGCAATTTCTATTGCAGAAGGAATCTTCAAACATTCAGACTATAATTCTTGGAAATTAGATGAAACTGAAGGAACATCTCTAGGAATAGAGGCAATTAGAGAAGGAGAAGTTGCAGGAACACACAGTGTTTATTATCGTTCGGAAGTAGACGAAATCGAAATAAAACATACTGCGTTTAATAGAAACGGATTTGCATTAGGTGCAGTAATTGCTGCAGAATTTCTTAAAGACAAAAAAGGAATTTTCAGCATGAAAGAAGTTCTCGGACTCTAAAAAATTCCGAATTCACTATTCCGAATTCAAATCTTGAATCTTGAATTTTGAATTTTGAATCTTTTGCCAAACTGTAACAAATCATAAATATCATTACTAATTACACATTACTAATTACTCATAAGAAATGGATTACATTCTACAATATTCTATTTTTATACTGATTTTATCAGTTTTACTAGGACTTTCGTCTTTTAAATTATATCAAAAAATGGGTTACAAAGGCTGGGAAGCTTTTGTTCCTTTTTATAATTACTACATCATTCAGAAAGAAGTAGGAGAACCAAAATGGTGGGTTATCTTGGCATATTTGCCAATTGTAGGACCTATTATGATGACTGTTTTCCATTTGTTTTTGATGAAAAAATTTGGAAGAACTTCAGCGTTAGAACAAATTCTTACGGCGTTGCTTCCTTTTATTTATTTGGCGTATTCGTCTTATTTTCAGTTGAATAAAGTAGACAGATTTGCAGTAGATGATCCGAAAGCTAAAAAAGAATCTTTCTTAGGTTCGATTACTTTTGCAGTAGTTTTTGCTACGATTATTCACGCTTTTGTTACCCAACCATTTGCCATTCCTACAGGTTCTATGGAAAGAACTTTATTGGTAGGAGATTTCTTATTCGTAAACAAATGGAGTTATGGTTACAGAATGCCAATGAGACCAGTTGCTTTGCCATTTTTACAAGGAACGATTATGGATACACAAAAAGATGGAAATCCTAAAAACGACCCGAAATCTTATGTAGATGCTATTAAATTGCCTTATTTTAGAATTGGTGAATTCAAAAAACCAAAGAAAAATGACATTGTAGTTTTCAATTATCCGGGAGATTCTGTTCATACAGCGATTGATAGAAAAGACCCATACGTAAAACGTTGTGTAGCGATAGGTGGTGATGTGGTAGAAATGAGAGCCGGGAATTTATACATTAATGGCAAACCAGAAGTTCAAATGGCAGATGCCGAAGTTCAGCGTTCTTACACCATTTATACACGTTCAGAAATAGACATCGATTATTTATGGAAAAATCTTGCCTATTTACCGATTTCTGATGAAGGTGAAACCAAAGACGGACTGCATTATTATCAGTTTCAAGGGCTAACTAAAGATTTATTGGCTCAAATTAAAGCCATTCCAGAATTTGTAAAAGCTGAAGAAGTTTTAGGCGAGGAAGGAAAAGGAGCTGTTTCTTACTATCCAGTTTTGGATGAAAACGGTCAATACGTAAATGATGGAACGGGTCACGCTTTGATGTCTAAAAAAGTAGACATTTCTCAATCTATTTTCCCGATTAATAAACCTTGGAACCAAGATTGGTACGGACCGCTCACCATTCCTAAAAAAGGAGATGTGATTACCATTACTCAAGAAAATTTACCAGAATATAAAAAACTGATCACAGAATTTGAAGGGAATATTTTAGAATTCAAAGGAGGTAAATTCTATATCAATGGTACTCAAACCGATAAATATACCGTAAAACAAGACTATTATTTTATGATGGGAGATAACAGAGATGCTTCTCTAGATGCTCGTTTTTTCGGTTTTGTTCCAGAAACTCATATTGTAGGAAGCCCGATGTTTACTTGGCTTAGTTTACAAGGAACTTTTGATGAAGGACCTAAAAAAGTAAGATGGGAACGTATGTTTAAAGCAACAAACACCGGCGAAAAAGAAAAAACTTCTTATTGGTGGGTTGCAGCCGCAATTTTAATCTTATTCTTCGGTTGGGAATATTTTGTAAAACTTTTCAAAGGGAAAAATAAAGAAGAAGAGTAGAATTTTATAGAAATTTGAAAAATTGACATACCCTTTTTGCGTTCAAAACGCAGAAAGGGTTTTTTGATAGAATCACATTTATTTTTTTAACTTTGGACACTCAATTTTAGAATGAAAATGAAAACGTTATTACCTATATTTTATTTGCCACCAGTTTCTTGGTTTGCAGAATTTTTAAAAGAAGAAAACGAAATTCTTCTGGAGCAACATGAGAATTTTCCGAAACAAACCTACAGAAGCAGATGCAATATTTACGGTGCAAATGGTAAATTGGCGCTTATTTTGCCAATTCATCATAACGGAAAACGTGCGATGAAAGATTTAGAAATTTCTTATGCTGAAGATTGGCAAAAACTGCACTGGAAATCTATTAAAATCGCTTACCAAAGTTCGCCATATTTCGAGTATTATGAAGATAAGTTGAAGCAGATTTTCTCGGTACAGCCTACATCTCTTATTGAATTTAATCTCAATGCTTTGAAAATCATTCTTCAAATTTTAAAAATTGAAAAAGAATATTCTCTCACCACGGAATTCGAAAAAACACCAGATGCAGTAGATTTAAGAGAGCGTTTTTCTGCCAAAAAAGAGTCAGAGTATAGTTTGCCAGAATATTACCAAACGTTTAGTGATAAATTAGGATTTATCAAAGATTTATCAATACTAGACGTGGTTTGTAACATTGGCCCAGAATCTGCTACGTATATTAAAAAAGTAACTCAATCCATACAAAATATATCATAATGAAAAGAATAATCATTGCAGCTGCATTTTTAGCAGGATTTAACTTTGGTTTTTCGCAAGAAACCAAAACGGAAGATAAAGATTTGATGACTTGGTATCACAAAGATTTCTCTACAGCTAATGTTTACGGAGTCAATACTCAAAACGCATATAAATTTTTTGAATCAAAAGGTCTAAAACCTAAAACGGTAGTGGTAGGTGTAATAGACAGTGGGATAGAAGTAGACCATCCTGGTTTAATAAAAAATATGTGGAAAAACGTAAACGAAGTTCCTAATAATGGTAAAGATGATGATGGAAATGGCTATGTAGATGATGTTTACGGCTGGAACTTTATCGGGGGTAAAAATGGAGATGTAGAAATTGACAATTTAGAAGTAACCAGAGTTGTAAAACAATACAAACCTATTTTTGAAGGGGCGAGTTCAGAAGTGAACAAAGCTAATCAAGCAAAAATGCCTGCGGAATTTGAGATGTATCTTCGTGCAAAAGATATGTACAATAAAAAAAGTGTAGAAGCTAAACAGCAGTTTCAGTTTTATTCTGAATTTGCAAAAGTGATTCCTAGTGTAGCAGCTACTTTAAAAGGGAAAACCCTGACTAAAGAAAATTTAGATGCTATAAAACCAACTACACAAGAAGAAGCTAGAAATCTTTCGATTTTAAGTCAAGTAGTAAATGATCCTACTATGGTTGGGAAATCTCAAGCAGAAGTAGAAGAGTTTTTAAACAAAGAAATCAAAGGAGCTTTAGAATATTTCGAACCTCAAGCTACAAAACAGTATAACTTAGATTTTGATCCTAGAGCAATTGTAGGAGATAATTATCAAGACAAAAAAGAGAAATTCTACGGAAATAACCATTACGAAGGTCCAGATGCACAACACGGAACTCACGTTGCGGGAATTATCGCAGGTTATCCTCAAGGAAAGGAAGTGCAATACGGAGTTGCCTATAAAGTGGCAAAAATTATGACGGTAAGAGCGGTTCCAAACGGTGATGAGCGTGATAAAGACGTGGCAAACTCTATTCGTTATGCGGTAGATAATGGTGCTAAAGTCATTAATATGAGCTTCGGGAAAGCCGTTTCTCCAGAAAAAGAATTGGTTTGGGAAGCGTTTCAATATGCTAAAGAGAAAGGCGTTCTATTGGTAAAAGCTGCCGGAAACGAAAACGAAGATATTCAAGAAAATCCTTATTTTCCTACTAATTTTAAATCTACTAAAGACGAAAAACCTTTCATCAACAACATGATTGTAGTAGGCGCAAGTACCAATAATAATGAATTTCTAAGAGCTGGATTCTCTAATTTTAACCAAAAAATGGTGAATGTTTTTGCGCCGGGTGATAAAATTTATTCTACCGTTCCAGATGGTAAATATGAATATTTACAAGGAACTTCTATGGCTTCGCCTGTTGTAGCGGGAGCTTCTGCAGTTTTATTGGCTTATATGCCTAATTTGAAACCAGAACAAGTAATAGAATCTCTAGTAAAATCTGTAAATAAGTCGGAGGTAAATGCAATGTTGCCTACCAATACCAACAATAGATTTGATTTAATTTCAGAATCTGGAGGCGTGATAGATTTGTATAAAGCGGCACAATACGCTTATACACATTTCTACAAAGCGGCTCCTGCAAAGCCAGTGAAAAAAGCGGTAGTGAAAAAGAAAAAAGTAGTTAGAAAAAAATAATTCATCATACTAATGAATTGAAAGGCTGTTTTTTACAGCCTTTTTTATTTGTCGAATTCTAAGAAAAGTTTATAAGATTATCATATTGGCACAGTTTTTACAATTAACTTCATAACTTTACATTCATAAATAACAACTAAATTTAAGTAAAAGATGAAAAAAGTACTATTGACTCTAGCTCTCGGCTCATTATTTGCCGTTTCTTGCTCTTCTGTGAAAAAAGCAGAAAGTGCTCAAACTTCTAGATCAGAATTTTTAAAAATGAAAGGTGATTGGGAAATTACCAGTGTAAATTATGATAAAGGATATCAAATAAAGCCTTTTGACGAAGGAGCAGATGCTCAGTGTTTCGTAGGAAGTCATTGGAGACTTATCCCTAATAATTATTCTGGAGCGTATACCATAAAAGGTGGTGGGAATTGTCCTACGGTAACTCAACCCATTAAATTTGAAGTAACCAGAGATAATGAATTTAAATTTAAGAAATTAGTAGCAGATACTAAAGCTAAAAATGTAACTGCTGGTTATATTTTACAAATCGAAAAACAAGACACAGACAACTTTACCTTAGTTCAAAGCGTTCCTTTTGAAGGAAATATGATTAAAGTATATTACAATTTTGTAAGAACAGGAATGGAACAAAAATAACTTTTTAAAATTTAAAAAATTATGAAACTTATCAATAAATCAAGCGTAGCAGCATTATTTTTATCATCAGCAATGGTTTTAACCAGTTGCGAAGCAATTCAGAATGCTAATAATACTCAAAAAGGTGCCGTAATTGGTACGGCTGCAGGTGCTGTTTTAGGCGCTGTAATCGGGAATAATGTAGGAAAAGGTGGTAACGCTCCTCAAGGTGCCGTTTTAGGCGGTGTAGTGGGTGGAGTAGTTGGTGGAGTAATCGGTAATAAAATGGATAAACAAGCCAAAGAAATTAAAGAAGCTTTACCAGGAGCAGAAGTAGTGAGAGTAAATGAAGGAATAAGAGTTATACTATCAGAAAATACAGTAAACTTTGATTTTGATTCATCTAATCTTACTTCGGTTGCTAAAACCAACTTAAACAAATTAGCTGGTGTGCTTAAAAACAATCCTGATACCAATATCAATATTTACGGACATACGGATTCTAGAGGAACTGATGAATACAACCAGAGCTTATCCGAAAGAAGAGCAAATTCTGTAGTGAGTTACTTAGTTTCTCTGGGGTTGGCAAAATCTAGATTATATGCAATGGGAGTTGGCGAAAGAGAGCCAGTTGCAGACAATAATACGGAAGCGGGTAGAGCTAAAAACCGTAGAGTAGAATTTGCCATTACCGCAAATGAAGAAATGATTAAAGATGCTCAACAAGAAGCCAAATAACATACATAAATCATAATCCACATAAATCGCCTTATTTACAAGGCGATTTTTTATTTTTTTATTCTTAAATTTGTCTAGATAATATTTTTAATGAGTAAATTTCTTAAGCTTTTAAGGATAGAGCAATGGGTAAAAAATCTTTTTGTCTTTACTCCGATTTTTTTTTCAGGGAATGTGATGCATGTAGACTTAACTTTGAAAAGTTTATTTGCTTTTCTAGTTTTTTCTTTTACAGCTAGCTCCATTTATATATTGAATGATTATACAGACATAGAATCAGACAAAAAACATCCAGAAAAATGCAAAAGACCATTAGCAAGTGGCGCCATTTCTAAAACCGCAGCTAAAATTATTTTTGTACTTCTTATTTTATCTGTTGTTTTATTGGTTTTCTTTGGTGCAGACTATTTTCATAAGAATTTTACCAAATTTTCTATCATCATTGCTTCCTATTTCTTCATGAATATAGCTTATACTTTTAAGCTAAAACACGTGGCCATTATAGATGTTTCTATTATAGCATTAGGTTTTGTTTTTAGAGTTTTAGCGGGAGGTTATGCTACAGGAATTGCAGTGTCACAATGGGCAATCTTATTAACATTTGTCTTAGCATTAGTTCTAGCCATTGGCAAAAGAAGAGGAGAGTTAATTAACGCCGAAATTTCTGGGAAAACCAGAAAAGCATTAGACGGCTATAACGTACAATTTGCAGATATTGCCCTTTCTATTTCGGTGACATTGGCAATTGTTTGTTATCTTATGTTTACCTTAACTCCTGAAGTTCAAGAAAAATTCGGGGTAAGAGTTTTTTATACGGTTTTGTTCGTCGTTTTTGCTTTTTTAAGGTATTTACAACAAACTTTGGTGTATAATAAAACCGAATCTCCTACTAAAATTGTCTACAAAGACAGATATATACAGATAACCATTCTCATTTGGCTAATAGCATTTTTGTTATTAATATATTTAAAAAAATGAAACCAAATTTCGTGAAAAATGTTTCTACTTGGGGCAATCATCCCATAGTAAACAAACTGTTCAAAGCTGAAGAAGACTACCATAAAATAAGAGAATTTCTTAGACAAAATAACGAAGTTATTGCGTATGGAAATGGTAGATGCTATGGCGATGCAGCCTTAGCTGAAGCCATGTTTTCTACAAAGAAATTAAATAAATTCATCAGTTTTGATCGTTTAAATGGCATTTTAGAATGCGAATCTGGAGTTTTGCTTTCCGAAATTTTAGAAATTACAGTACCTCAAGGTTACTTTTTAGCCATCACGCCGGGAACTAAGTTTATTACATTGGGTGGAGCAATTGCATCAAACATTCATGGTAAGAATCACCATGCAGAAGGTGGTTTTTCGGAGTGTGTAATTGAGTTTAAAATGATGGTAGAAGATGGCGAAATAATCACGTGTTCTAGAGAAGAAAATGCAGAGAAATTTTGGGCTACTTTCGGAGCAATGGGACTTACCGGAATTATTCTTTCTGCAAAAATTAAACTCAAAAATATAGAATCGGCTTATATTCGTCAAGAGTCTATAAAAGCTGAAAATCTAGACGAAATTTTTCAACTTTTCGAGGAATCAGAAGATTGGACTTATACCGTAGCTTGGATAGATTGTCTGCAAAAAGGTAAAAACATCGGCAGAAGTATTTTAATGAGAGGGGAGTTTGCGCTTAGAGCAGAGTTGCCCCAAAAATGGCAAGAAAATCCGTTGAGATTAAAGAAAAAATTCAGCCCTACTATTCCTTTTTATTTTCCAAGTTTTGTATTGAATAGTTTTTCTGTAAGAGCTTTTAACTTTTTGTATTTCAATAAACAAAGACAGAAAGTAGTTAAAAATTTCATAGACTACGAAACTTTTTTCTATCCTCTAGATGCCATTAACGACTGGAATAAAATCTATGGAAAAGGTGGTTTTATTCAATACCAAATGGTAATTCCAAAAGAAAAAGGAAAAGAAGGCATGAAAAAAATCCTAGAAACCATTGGTAGAAGTGGACAAGGTTCTTTTTTAGCAGTTCTTAAACTTTTTGGCAAAGGAAATCCAGAAGCGTATAATTCTTTCCCTTTTGAAGGATACACGCTAGCTTTAGACTTTAAAATCAACAGAGAATTAAGACAATTGGTAGATAATTTAGATAAAATTGTAGAAGAATTCGGCGGTAGAATTTACTTGACCAAAGACAGCATGAGTAAACCTTCACTCACCAATTATCTGAAAAATGTAGACAGTTCTAAATTTGTTTCGCTGCAAAGCAAAAGAATAAAAAGAGGGTCTTAATAAAAAAACTAAATCATTCATAACTAATTTATTACATATGATTATTCTTGGTTCCACATCAGAAGTTGCACAAGCATTTGTAGAAAAAGCATTAGCTTCAGGTGAAAAATTTCCTAAAATTTATCTGGTTACTTCTAGCCGAGAAACGACAGAACGTTTTGCTCAACACATCGATGTGAAATTTCTACAGCCATCAGAAATCATAGAATTGGATTTGACTCAAGAAATCAATTATTCTGTTTTTGAAAATGTAGACTCAGATTTGCTTTTCTGTGCCACTGGTTATTTAGGTTTGGGAACTGAAGATGGTTTGTATGATGATAAAAACACAGAGAAAATCATCGACATTAATTACGCAAAATTGGTTCCTGTAATCAATTATTTTGCTAAAAAAATGGAAAGCAAAAGAAGTGGAAACATCATCGCGCTTTCCTCTGTAGCAGGAGATAGAGGAAGACAGAGTAATTTTATCTACGGAAGTGCAAAAGCAGCTTTTACTGCCTATTTAAGTGGGTTGAGAAATTATCTTTTTTCTAAAAAAGTTCATGTAATGACGGTAAAGCCAGGTTTTATGGAAACCAAAATGACCGAAGGTTTAGCTCTGAATCCAAAACTTACTGCAACACCAAAACAAGCGGCAGAATGCATTTACAAAGCCTATAAAAAGCAAAAAAATATTGTTTATGTTTTGCCAATTTGGAGATTAATCATGCTCATCATCATTCATATTCCTGAGTTTATTTTTAAGAAATTGAAACTGTAAATGAAAAATGTTCCTTTAATATTTTTAATATTTTTTTCAAATTTAATTTTTTGTCAAGTTATTGAAGAAAATAAAGATATGGATATGTATCTTAAAGATGTAATTTCTAGAGATGATGTTTATCAAAATGATATTGATATAAGAATAAAGTATATTAATGATTTTGATAAAAATATTTTGATTAATTATCAAAATCTTCCTGAAGAATTTATTAAAAAACAAACAAAAGAAAATTTAGAAATTATAAAACAAATTCATGATTTGTATTATGAAAAGGTTTCTAAAATGGAAAAGGAATTTAATTACAATCAGAAATTTACATACAAACAGTTAACACCAAAATCTAGAATTAATAGTTTACTGTTAATTGATGAATTAAAAAATTATCCAGATAGTTATTCTATACTTTATAGTGATGTATTAGTAAGATTTAACGATAAAGATTTTGAAAAAAAAATGGATAAGTTATTTAATTTATCTAAAAATTATAGTGTTGAGATATCAAAATTGCGATTAGAAATAGATGATTTCAAAAGGCAGTTTTTGAATAAACCAATGTATTATCCAATTTGGGAAAAACAAGAAGTTGTAAGCTATTGTAGTTATATTGACATTGTATTATGGTGTTATTCAAATTCGAGTTTAAATAAATCTCTTTCAAAATGAAAAAACTATATCTATTTGATTTTGATGGAACACTTACGTACAAAGACACCATGTTTTTGTATCTACAGTTTTACAATGAAAAAAAATATTTCTGGAATTTTTTGAAACATATTCCGCTATTTATTTTGGTAAAATTGCATTTAGCGAATGCAGAAAAAGTGAAAAAAAGTTTCATCAGTTCTATTCTAAAAGGCGAAAGAGAAGAAAAAATTAATAGAGTTTCTCAAGATTTTGCTGAGAAATTTTATCCGAAAATCATCAGAGAAAACGCCTTGGAATTTATACAAAATATTGACAAAGAAAATACAGAAAGTTACTTAATAACTGCTTCTCTTGATATTTGGGTGAAACCTTTTGCCGAAAAAATGGGAATGAAATTTTTGGCAACAGAAGCCCGTTTCGAAAACGGAATTTTCACTGGGCATTTCAAAACTAGAAATAACAACGGTAAAGAAAAAGTAAACCGAATTAAAAAAGAAATAGAAGGCAAAAAGTACGATAAAATCATTGCTTTTGGGGATACTTCTGGAGATTTGCCTATGCTTTCTCTCGCTCACGAATCTCATTACAGATTTTTTCATTAATTTCGTCGCGTAAAATTCTAAAATGGAGAAATTAAGATTTTCTGTCTTAATGCTCACAAATATTTCCTAAAAATGACACAGATATATTTAGATAATGCTGCTACCACACCACTTTTAGACGAAGTGATAGATGCAATGGTAGTGGTTATGAAAAACAATTTCGGGAATCCTTCTTCTACACATACCCTTGGTCAAGAAGCCAAAACAATTCTAGAAGAAACCCGTAGAAAAATTGCCCATGAACTCCATGTTTCCCCTGCAGAAATTATCTACACTTCTTGCGGAACGGAAGCTAATAATTTAATTCTGAAATCTGCGGTTGAAGATTTAAAAATCGAAAGAATTATTACCACAGAACTAGAACATAAATGTGTAGCAGAATCGGTGGGAAATCTCAAAAATTCTAAAAACGTAGAAGTAATTTACCTCAATGTCAATGAAAAAGGAGATGTAGATATAGAGCAATTACAGCAGCTTTTGAAGTCTTCAGATAAAAAGACTTTAGTAAGTTTAATGCACGCCAATAATGAAATTGGTAATCTTTTAGACCTTGACAAAGTTGCAAATATTTGCAAAGAAAACGGAGCGTATTTTCATTCGGATACGGTGCAAACGATGGCGCATTTGCCTTTGGATTTTTCTAAAACTTTGGTAGATTTTGCCAGTTGTAGTGCGCACAAATTCCATGGACCTAAAGGTGCAGGTTTTGCTTTCATCAGAAAATCTACGCACTTAAAAGCTCAAATTCATGGTGGAACTCAAGAGAGAAATGTAAGAGCTGGAACGGAAAACGTGGTAGGGATTGCGGGACTAGGGAAAGCATTTGAAATTGCAACGGATAATTTAGAAAAATTCTCTTCTCATATTCAAGAAATTAAGGATTACGCCATCCAAAGACTTTCAGAAAAAATTCCCGGAATTCTTTTTAATGGAAGAAGTGCAGAAAGTGATAAGAGTCTTTACACGGTATTAAGTGTGTCTTTGCCTTCACAAAATCCTTTGATTGGTCTGCAGCTAGATATGAAAGGAATTGCAGTTTCTCAAGGAAGTGCATGTAGTTCTGGAGCAGCAAAACCATCATCTGTACTTTCTAAAATTTTAAGTGAAGAAACCCAGCAAAACACCACTCCGCTTAGAATATCTTTTTCTCATAAAACCACAAAAGAAGAAATAGATGCGTTAGTTAATGCATTGGCAGAAATCTTGCGATTATAGAAAAAGATAATGGTTCGCATAGACAATACTTTTAAAAAATTGGCAAGAATATTGTAAATTTGTAACCTGAAATCAATAAATAATTAGAAACAAATATTAAAGAATTATGGCAGTAGAATTAACAGACAGCAACTTTCAAGAATTGGTATTAAATTCAGATAAACCAGTATTAGTAGATTTTTGGGCTGCTTGGTGTGGACCATGTAGAATGCTTGGACCAATCATTGAAGAACTTCATGATGATTTCCAAGGAAAAGCGATTGTAGGAAAAGTAGATGTAGATAATAATCAACAAGTATCTATGGATTACGGAATCAGAAATATCCCTACTGTTTTGATTTTTAAGAACGGAGAAGTAGTAGATAAATTCGTAGGAGTAGCTCCTAAAGCGGCTATTGCAGAGAAATTAAATGCATACTTGTAAAAATAATATAATTGAAAATGAATGCTTTCCGTTTGGGAGAGCATTTTTTTTGTAAAAATATTTGCAGTATTCAATAAAAGTTGTAATTTTGCCATCACGAAAAAAGAGCAATGTTCTTTAATTAAAAGATCCGGTAGTTCAGTTGGTTAGAATGCCGCCCTGTCACGGCGGAGGTCGCGGGTTCGAGTCCCGTCCGGATCGCAAAAAGTTTATCAATTACTTTTCAAAAAATTGATCCGGTAGTTCAGTTGGTTAGAATGCCGCCCTGTCACGGCGGAGGTCGCGGGTTCGAGTCCCGTCCGGATCGCAACTATTTAATCAAAATAGTTCAAAACGCTTTAAAACGTATGTTTTAAAGCGTTTTTTGTTTTATGTCTGTTCAAAAAGAGATAAAAAATCACAATCTGAAAGTGACCTATTCAGTGACCTGTTGAAACAGGTTTAAAAAGGTCACTGAAAATTCAGGAAACCCTTTTTGACAGGCAGTTCAGAAACTGAATATCTTGTATCAGGGTTTTACCAGAATTAATTTTAAATCTTAAAATCCATGCCAGATGAACAAGACATTTAATTTGCTATTCTATGTAAAAAAAGCAAAGATCAATTTTCTAGGAGAATCCCCTATTTATTTACGGATCACTATTGACGGAAAAATCTCCGAAATCAGCACAAAACGAACTATACTACCTTCAAGATGGAATGCTAAAGCGCAAAAGGTTAATGGTTCTTCAGAAGAAAGCAAATCTTTTAATTTTTATCTGAAAACGTTTGAACAAAAAGTTTATGATACCTATCATGAACTAATGAGAGATAAAGAATCTGTAACCTGTGAAAGCTTGAAAAATAAGTTATTGGGAAAAGGTGAACGTACAAGAATGCTCATTCCCATTTTTGAAGATCACAACAAAAGAATGGAGAAGCTTATAGATAAGGAATTCGCACAGGGAACCTTAACCCGATATAAAACGTGTTTAAAGCATACCAAAGCATTTTTGAAATGGAAGTTTAATATTTCCGATATAGATATTCAGAAAATAGATTATGCATTTCTGAATGATTTTGAATTATTTCTAAGAGCCGAAAGAGACTGTAACAATAACTCAGCAGTTAAGTATATAAAGAATTTTGGTAAGATTATCAGAATATGTATTGCCAATGGCTGGATAAACAGAGATCCATTTTTAAATTACAGTTCATCCTTTAATGAAGTAACGAGAGTGTTTTTGAATGAGCAGGAAATAGAAAGACTTTTCAATAAAGATTTCAAAAACGAAAGATTATCCCAAGTCAGATATATATTCCTATTCAGTTGTTTTACCGGTTTAGCCTATATAGATACCCAAAAATTGACACAAGATAACATTAACATAGGCTTAGATGGAAATAAATGGATTTATACAAAACGTCAGAAAACTAAAACGACGTCTAACATACCGTTGCTCTCTAAAGCAGAAGAAATTATTGAGAGATATAAAGGCCATCCTGCCTGCTTAAATAGTGGAAGACTACTTCCTGTATTGAGCAATCAGAAGATGAATGCTTACCTTAAAGAGATAGCAGACTTGTGTGACATCAATAAAGAACTAACCTATCACATCGCAAGACATACGTTTGCCACTACAATCACTTTGTCTAATGGAGTTCCTATAGAAAGTGTAAGTAAAATGCTTGGACATAAGAATATCAAAACTACGCAGCACTATGCAAAAATATTGGATAAGAAAGTAAGTGAAGATATGTCAGCTTTGAGAAATGTATTACAAAAGAAAGAAGAGCTGAGAAAGTTGGGATGAACCCGATATCTTTGATTTTTAATTGATTATCAGTTATTTAAATTCTTTTTACAAATGCACAACGGGTAGAATCACAAAGGTATATCCTCCATTACTAAAATGTTAGGAAAAATGAGAATTGTTGATTCAGTTCTAATCAAGTAATTATATAATACAGTTAAGAAATTTTCAATCAGAAATAATGTTATTGCATAATTCTTAAATTTGTAATCAACTATTAAAAATATTTGATTCTTTAACCTCATGAAGTGGATAACAAGAGAACGACCTAAAATAGATCGATTAGCCTGTCCTTGGTTGATAAAAAAGTTTGTAGACAAAGATGCAGAGTTTATTTATGTCCCTTTTTCGGAAGTATTGACTAGGGCAAAAGAGCTCAGTGCTATACCTTTTGATATTCCCGATGTTGAATATACTCATTACAATAGTGAATGTACTTTTGATTATATTGTTAAAAAACATGAAATAACTGACCCTGCAATTCTTATAATAGCTCCTATCGTAAGAGGTGCAGATACGGATAATTATAATATTGCAGACGAGGCTGCAGGGCTTTTGGCTATTTCTTCAGGTTTGGCTTATAACATTACAAATGACAATGAATTGCTGGAAATGGGGATGAAAATTTATGATGGCTTATACAGTTGGGCTAAGTATTTATATAAACAAAAACACTTGCAAAACAGTCCATTTGAAAATCTTTTGCACGAAGTATATCTTAAATTTTTAAAAGCAAAAAAAAATACTAAAACACCAGCGTGGGCAGCAGAGTTGAAGGAATTAATACAAGATTTACTAGATGCCCAATTGAATGTTGATATAAGAAAAATATCTTCAGAATTGGAACTAAATCCCTCATACTTATCACGAGAGTTTTCAAAATATTTTGACGAACAAAATTTTGGGGATTACGTACGGAAAAAACGTATAGAAAAAGCAATGGAGCTAATGAAGGACACTCAATATTCACTTACTGAAATAGCTTACCTAACGGGTTTTTCTGACCAAAGCCATTTTACAAGGATTTTTAAAAAACAAACAGGAGAAAATCCATCACAATATCGAAAAAAATTAAAAAAGGTAAATAGCATTCAAAAAGGTAAATAGGATTCTATTTAGGAATAAAAGGACTTTTTAAGTTTGCGGTATGAAACAATTACTAAAAAACTTAAAGAAAATATTTACAATTGCATTTTTGCTTGTATCTCTTATGGTTTTTTCTCAATCAGAAACAACTTATCCCAAAATCACAGGATATGTCAGTGTAATGCACCCTATTGTTACCATAAACAAAGATCATACTACTACGAATTTTGATGGATATTATCAGGTTGTCTTTCCTGTAGGAATCAATATTTGGAAATCTTCAAGGATTGGATTTTCAATTGAATTAGCTCCTGGTATAAGAGCAGAGAATGGCACGAGTAAAGTGAATAATCTGCTTATACATCCTGGTGTGTTAGTAGCGCTTGGAGATGGGTTTGTATTTGCAGGTAGAGTAGCTTTTGAAACTTCTGGTAGATATGGTATAACACCAGTATTTAGTAAAGTTGTAAAGAAAAATAAAAATTCCGCATTATATATAGCTACTCCGTTACCAATAAGATTTGGAAATGATTTACCTACATCTTTTACAGCAGGATTTCAAATTGGACTCTCCTTTTAAATATTACTTATGAATGAGCTTACTCCATATACACTTCGACAGCTTATAGTCTATTTCTTAAAGTTAGGTACAATAGGTTTTGGTGGTCCTGTTGCATTAGTTGGTTATATGCATAGAGATTTGGTGGAAAGACGTAAATGGATTTCCGAGGAAGAATATAAAGAGGGGCTTGCATTAGCTCAATTAGCTCCTGGTCCATTGGCTGCACAATTAGGTATTTATATAGGTTTTGTACATTATAAAGTTGTTGGAGCGACATTGGTTGGTTTAGCATTTGTTCTTCCTTCTTTTGTTATGGTAGTTTTATTGGGAATTGCATATAAATTATATGGCGGCCTACCGTTAATGCAATCAATTTTTTATGGGGTAGGTGCAGCTGTAGTAGGTATTATTTTTATAAGTACTTATAAGTTAACAATAAAGTCAATTGGTGCTATTTCTTTACAGTCTTTCAAGGAAAAATGGATGCTTTGGATATTTTTTACAACTGCTATGGTTTTAACATATGTTACTGAAAATGAAAATATATTTCTATTTATTTCTGCTGGTATTTTATATATGTTGTTCAAATCACCACCAAAAATATCATTCAGAAAAGGAGCAAATTCAGTAATGTTATTACAAATGGGACTTGGTGATTGGGATAATCCTATATTGATAAAAATTGCCCTTTTTTTTCTGAAAGCAGGCGCTTTTGTTTTTGGTAGTGGGCTGGCTATAGTTCCATTTTTACATTCTGGAGTAGTCGCTGAAAATCGATGGCTTACGGAAAATCAATTTGTAGATGCTGTAGCAGTAGCTATGGTTACACCCGGCCCAGTTGTAATTACCGTAGGATTTATCGGCTATTTGATAGCTGGTTTTCCTGGAGCTTCTGTCGCAGCATTGGCGACGTTTCTTCCTTGCTATTTTTTCACCATTATTCCTGCGCCTTTCTTTAAAAAAATAAGTAAAAATCAATCTATAAAGGCATTTGTAGAGGGTATTACAGCGGCTGTCATTGGGGCTCTGGCTGGTGCTGTAATTGTAATAGCATTAAGGAGCATTAAAGATATTCCAACTTTGTTAATTTCAGTTTTTTCTATTTTAAGTTTACTTTACATTAAGAAAATCCAAGAGCCATATGTGATTCTTATTGCTGCAATATTAGGAATCATAATAAAAGAATTGGTATAGCATCAAAAAAAAAATAACATAATGCTACATAAAAACTCTTTTTGCATTGTTATTTATGAAAGCTTTAAATAAGATAAATGATGTTTACAAGGTCGTATGCATATTATTTGATAGTATAATATATACGACAGATATATTTATGCAAAAAATGTAAGTAAGGAATCAAATAATATAGTTGGTAAATAAAACCTTTAATAAAGTTAAGATATTTTTGAAGGAAGTGTTTTTGTCTATTTGTTTACAAAAATATATTAGATAGAGTGACTTTTATTAACAAATATTGGAAAAATTTCGGAAATAACTTTTTACTATTTTTAAACATTTTACCCGACTTTTCAAACAAAAAACAGGTATTTCTCCTAGTGAATACAGAAATTTAAACTAAATTATGCTTGGTTGTTATGTTACATTACATTACATTGTAATTAATAGTGAACTTGCAAATTGTGATATAATTTATACTTCCTTATGCTACATTGAAGATTGATTGGACATTAATTTTAGTGCTTTCTTATGATTAAATGTCTTCTCTTTATATTTTTAAAATATATCAAGATATTCGAATTCTTTTTTTCTAGTTTCATATCTTGTTTGATGAAAATTGGAGTTGTTGTATTTATTATGACAAAATCCTTATACTCTAGAATTAGTATTATTAAAAAAAGTTAATCTATTTCTTAGTGTAAGTTACTTACTTAAACACAACCTTATAAATATTGATTTCAATATTCTCGCCCCTAAAACTGGTATTTCATAACACGAGATGATGTTTTTTTTGTAAGCTCCTAAAAAATATTAGATTTTTTAGATTTAATTTCTTTAATATCATATTTCTTCTCAGGAATCGGTTTATCAGGTATGAAATCTTTTATAGAGCATCCTAGCGCTATCGCAATTATGTTTAAATGAATTAAATTATATTTTGCTTTTTTTGAAGGAGCTTCTATCTGTGAAATAAAACCAATATTCTTTCCAATAGAAAGAGAAAGTTCCTCTTGGGTAACTCCTTTTGATTCGCGTATTTCTTTGACACGTTTTATAACGTATCTTTCTATTTCGTCTAATGATTCATTCATGATTCAAAGTGACTGAAAAACATTAAAAAATATTATGTACTATAGTACATATTTTAAAAATTTTGTTATATTTGTAAAAACATTACATCTAATGATGTAATTTTGCGATACTTCAAAGAATATTAGAAGCTATTGCTTAGAATCTCGATCTGAAAACTGGTAATTTTTAACGTACGAGAGTATAGGCAGGAAGCTCACGACCTAGGCGTGGGTTTCTCTCTTATCTGTACGTAAGGTATACCAGTACCCCAGATCGGATATGTAGAGTTTCCCATGCCGTTTTGTTTCCAATGTTGTCCGCTTTCTCTACATTTTTCTAAGCCGCTTTTCAAAAATACAGTATCAAACGCAGGATACAATAAGGTGTACAACTTATTGCGGCTTTACAGCTTACACGAGAAAAAACATTCATTCATATTAATTTTTCGGCTTGTATGGGCAGGAAGTTAAGGCTATCAGCAAAGCTTCCTCCTTTACAGTCATTAAAAAAACCTTACCCCCAAGAAACAGACAGTAAAAAATATCAAACTATCAAGAATTAATAAAAAAAGCCCTTTCTGCAATATAGTAGAGTGGAATTTACACGATGCAGAAAAGAGCCAAGTTTAACGAATTAAACCATAACAAAAATATGAAAAATATTTTTTGCAGGGGATTCTTGTCCCTAGCCTTTACTCTTGTGGCAGCTACCACCAGCTTTGCCCAGAACAAATCTCTAAAAATAGGAGAATCCCTCCCTGAAAACATCTGGTCAACCCCTTTACAATTGGTCAACCATCCTCAGAAAACCATTACCCTCAGTCAGGATAAAGACAAACTCATCCTTCTGGACTTCTGGAATACCTGGTGCAGCAGTTGTTTACTCAACTTTCCTAAAATGGAGGAACTGCAAAAACAATTTGGTGATAAAATAAAAATCCTTGCTGTGAGCAACCAAGATCGTTTGGTTTTAGAAAAATTCTTTGCCTCTAAAAACGGACAGCGTTATAAAAATGTAGTTTCCGTAGCAGGCGACAAAATGTTTCATCAGCTCTTTCCACACAAAGGCGTTCCTTATATTATCTGGATAAAAGACGGAAAAATGCTCAATACCACAGATGGTGCACAGGTTACAGAAAAAACCATACAGGAAGTATTAGGAGGAGAAAATTCTTCCCTTCGGACGGTAGTACAAATGAGCAGAGATAGACCTTTGATGCTTTCGGAGAATTTTGATAATGAGAAAGATTTGTCTATGATTAGCTATTCTCTTTTTGCCAAAGGAAGAATCCGAGGAATGGGCTTTGGCTCTGGCTTTCATAGGTCGGGACAAATCGTATATGGCAGACAATTTACCAATTTTTCTTTTTGGGAAATTGCTTCAGCAATAGCTAATGAAATATTCCAGAAAAAAAATCAATCTTTCAACGAAAAACGCAGAATAATAGAATTTAAAAATCCTGAAAGACGTGTTGAGGATAAAAGCCTTTATAATTACGAATATATTGTACCTCAATCTAAGGCAGACTCTCTTTATCCTTTAATGCTTGAGAACCTAAGCCGTTTTGCCGATTATAAGACTATCATAGAAAAAAGAAAAGTTAAATGTCTGGTGCTGAAAAGAACATCAACTGTAGATAAACTCAAAACCAAAGGTTCTGAAATGTCCTTCCTCTTTTCCTTATCCAAAACAAATTTACAAAATACTTCTTTGTACGCTTTGGTCAACAGTCTGAATGCTGTTCCTACTATATCATTGCCTATTGTAGATGAAACAGGATATCCCAATAATATTGATTTGACAATGGGTGCTATATCTGATTTGAATTCGATTAGAAAAGAACTGATGAGGTATGACTTAGACTTGGTAGAAGCAGAACGAGTACTGGATATGCTGGTAATAAGTGAGAAGTAGAAAGTACAAAGTATGAAGTTAGAAGTACAAATCTTAATTGAAAAAATTAAAAATTAAAATCTAAATATTTGCTATGAAAAAACTCTATTTACCTGTATTGCTGTGCAGTGCAGTTCCACTGATGGCGCAACAAAGCCTTTCGGGACATGTGATAACGGAAGAAAATTCCATCCCCTTAAAAGGAGCAATAGTCACCATTCAACCTTCAAAAACAGTTGTTCTGACCGATGAAAAGGGCTTCTTTAATTTTCAAACGAAAGAAAAAAAACTAACCCTCAGCGTTTCTCATAAAGGTTATGAGGCTAAGACCATTGAAGTAACATTACCACTGAAAAGTCCTTTAAAAATAATATTGCCTTACAAGGTAAAAGAAATTGAAGCCGTAAACATTTCAACGGGATACCAGAAAATTCCCAAAGAAAGAGCAACCGGTTCTTTTAGCTTTAGCAATGAAAAATTACTGAACCAACAAGTCAGTACCAATATCCTTGAGAGACTCTCTAATATTGCAGGAGGGGTGATATTAGAGAGAGGCAGTTCTGATACCCCCAAGTTAATGATACGAGGTCTTAGCACCATCAAAGGTCCTACCTCTCCTTTAATTGTGGTAGATGATTTCCCTTATGAAGGAAACATCAGCAATATCAACCCTAATATGGTAGAAAGCATTACCGTGCTGAAAGATGCTTCCGCATCCAGTATTTGGGGAGCAAGAGCAGCCAATGGCGTGATAGTCATCACCACCAAAACAGGAAAATTCAACCAACCTGTACATGTTGAATTCACGATGAATACCAGCTATAGCCCCAAGCCAGACTTCGGCTATCTTAAAACCATTTCATCATCCGATTTTATAGAAGTTGAAAGAAGCCTTTTCAACCAAGGTTTTTATGACAGCGACATCAATTCTTCCTCACATCCTGTTTTATCTCCTGTAGTCGACCTGCTAAACAAAGCAAAAAACGGATTGATTTCTTCTAACGAAGCCAATCGTCAGATTGAGCAGCTTAAGAATATTGATGCAAAAGAACAGTTCCGAAGGTATATGTATTTGCCCTCAGAAAAAAAACAGTATTATTTAGGTGTCACAGGTGGCGCCCAAGACTTTTCTTGGAGTTCTTCACTAGGATTTGATGACAATACCGGAAACCTTGGCGAAAAATACAACAGAACCAATCTTAGATTTCAAAATATCTGGAAACCTCTAAAAAAGCTCCAAATAACAAGTGGAATTTATTACACCGAAACCAATACCAAGAGCGGACGCACCGCTTATGGAGGAGTTATCATGGGCAGAAATTCCTTTGTTCCTTATATGCAACTGGCAGATGAACAAGGCAATCCTTTGGTGGTGAACTCTTTGTACGACCAGAATTACAAAGACAGCTTCGGGAGTGGTAAACTTTTAGACTGGAATTATTATCCTTTAACGGATTGGCAATACAATCAGGTAAAAACAAAAATATCAGAAGTGATGATTAATGCAGGTGTTAATTATAAAATTGTGAAGGGACTAGAAGCAGATATTAAATACCAGTATCAACGTCAGAATGACAACTCCAACAATCTTCATACTGCCGAAAGTTATTATGCCCGCAATTATGTCAACAGATTTTCGCAGATAGATAGCAACGGTAATGTTATTTTCATTGTTCCTAAAGGAGGCATCATTGATGTTTCAAATGGCTTAACCATTACCAACAATGTCAGAGGACAGCTCAGCTACTCCAGTAAATGGGACAAGCATCAACTCTCCGCTATTGCAGGAGGGGAAAGCCGTGATGCCCAAAGAACATATAACAGCAATCGTTCTTATGGATATAATGAAAATAAAATGTCTTCTGTAAACATAGATTACACCCACCAATATCCAATGCTTCCTAGTGGCAGTTCGGATTTTATACAAAGACAGGAGTCTCAGGGAAAACGTATTACAAGATTTGTTTCTTTATTCGCCAATGCAGCATATACCTATAATGGCAAATATACTCTTTCGGGAAGCTTTAGAAGAGACGCCAGTAATCTTTTCGGGCTTACCACCAATGACCAGTGGAATCCTTTTTGGTCTGTGGGCGGTTTATGGGATATTTCTAAAGAATCTTTTTATAAAATAGATTGGCTTCCGACCTTAAAGCTGAGAGGTTCTTATGGTTTTAATGGAAATATAGACCCTGCAATGGTTGCTGTGAGTACCATTACTTATGACATCATTAACTCTAGTTATACAGGAACTCCTATGGCAAGATTCGAAAATTATTACAATCCTCAGCTCCGTTGGGAAACTTCAAGAATGATTAATGCAGCATTGGATTTTTCTACCCGAAATAACAGAATCAGTGGCTCTGTAGAGTATTTTACCAAAAAAGGAAACAATCTCTTTGGTCCTGCTCAGCTAGATTATACCACAGGTGTAGGTTATATGCTTTCTAATGTAGCAGAAATAAAAGGACAAGGATTTGATATTACATTGAATACCCTTAATATTGATAAAGCGGTGAAATGGAATACCATTTTCAATTTCAGTACTTATCATGACCAGGTGACGAAATATTACCTAGCAGATCCTGTAGCCAGTCAGTTTATCGGAAATGGTGATTCCGTACCCATCGCAGGAATAGAGGGAAAACCTGTGTACTCCATATTTGCCTATCAATGGGCAGGATTAGACCCTAAAACAGGCGATCCTATGGGCTATCTAAATGGAGCAGTGAGTAAAGATTATTCCGCTTTGGTAGGAGCAGGAACTAAAATAAATGATTTAGAATATTTTGGTTCTGCCATCCCAACGGTGTATGGCTCTTTTATCAACTCTGTGAGCTATAAAAATTTCAGTCTGGATATTGGTATTGTCTATAAAATGGGCTACTACTTCAGAAGAAGCTCTATTAACTATACCAATCTATACAACAGTTGGCTTGGGCACAGCGATTTTGCTTACAGATGGCAGAAAGAAGGAGACGAGGCTTTTACAAACGTTCCTTCCAATACATTAATGAGTGATTATAACAGAGATTCTTTTTATCGTGGTTCTAGTGTTCTGGTGGAGAAAGCAGACCATATCCGCTTGCAATATATCAATTTCAACTATCGTTTTGACCAAAGTACTTGGAAATCAAAAGTATTTGAAAACCTAAATGTATTCATCAATCTGAGCAATCTAGGAATTCTGTGGAAAGCCAACAAAAGCGGGATAGATCCCGATTTTAATTACGAAACTACAGGATTAAAACCACCTGCAGTATATACCATTGGGCTTCGTGCCAACTTCTAATCGTATAAATTCAATATTACAACATGAAAATTATGAAAACATCATTAAAAATATTTTTATTTAAAACAAGAGCTATTAAATTCATATTAGGATTTTTATTTGTTTTAAATGTGTTGACGGGCTGTAACCGTTTTTTAGATGAAAAATCAGACACTACGCTTGCTGTTCCTATGACTCTTGAAGATAACCAGGCATTATTAGACCGATTTACAGATGTACTTACCAACTTTGCATCGAGTGGCATGGCTTCAAGTGATGATTTTTATTTATCAGATGCAGACTATAACGCTATGATGTATCAGGAAGATAGGCGACTATATACATGGCAAAATGATTATCTATCTACCAATCAGGGAGTAGGGAATGATTGGTCTTATGCTTACAGAGCTATTTATATTTCTAATGCGGTATTGAATAATCTGGATACTTATGCTATTTCGGGAGCTGAAAATGTAAGAGGACAAGCTTTGGTAATAAGGGCTATTCGTTATCTGGATGCTGCGCAAGTTTGGTGTCCTGTGTACAATAAAGCTACTGCTGAGAAAGACTTAGGGATGCCCATTCGCTTAGATCCTGATATGAATATTCCTTCTGTAAGGTCTTCGGTACAACAAACTTTTGAGCAAATTTTGAAAGACCTGCACGAAGCGGTAAATCTTCTTCCTGTTAAGCAAATTGCTACCTCAAGACCTTCAAAAGTTGTTGCTTTAGGATATTTGGCAAGAACCTACCAATATATGGGAGATAATGAAAAGGCTTTAACCTACGCCTTAGAGGCTTTGAGTTTGCAAAATAGTCTCATCAATTTTAATACCCTCAATGTATCAGCTTCTTATCCTATAAGTAATATGAATGTGGAAGTATTGCTCAGAGCTATCATGCGAAATTCTGGTCCCATCCGTTTTGCGGTTGCAAAAGTACCTTTGAGTTTGTATCAGTCTTACCAAGCCAATGATTTGAGAAAAGCAGCCTTTTTTAGAGTCAGCACTAATGGAGATATTACATTCAAAGGAAATTACACTGGAAGCTCCTCGGGAAAGATGACAGGGATAACTATGGATGAACTGTACTTAATTGCAGCAGAATCGTATGCCAGAACAAATGATATTGCTCATGCAATGGATATGCTCAACAGTTTACTCATCACAAGATGGAAAACGGGAACTTTCGTTCCTTTTTCAGCAAGTACAAAAGAAGAAGCTTTGCAAATCATCAAAGAGGAAAGACGAAAGGAACTTTTGTTCAGAGGAATTCGATGGGCAGATTTGAAACGTTATAACCGTGATGGTGATGCAATAACCCTCACAAGAACAATAGGCGGACAAACGTACACGTTGCTACCCAACGATCTTAAATATGCGATTGCCATTCCAGAAGATATTATTGCTTTAACGGGAATGCCTCAGAATCCGAGATAATAGTAAATCATAAAACTAACGGAGGAAAAACAGGATAAAAAACTAAGTGTAAAAAGAGTAAAAAAAGAAAAGGCTGACCTGTAATGGTCAGCCCTCCTTTTATCTTACGATTACTTTTATCGCTCAATAATTGTTAAGGTTTACGATTCGTGCTCATTAAGAGTACCTGATCATTGGTTTTGCCAGATAAAATACTATTTAAGTTCTGTCCTTCTGGTACAACAATACTACAAGGTCTGTCCCCATAATTTTCACATTCTGAAGCATTGGTAGTTTGCCAATGAGATACATTGGCAAAAGCTCCTGTAGATACATCTTCGCTATTATAGAAATAGGTTGTAGAATCGGCATTGTCCTCAGCGATTTTAAATGACATGATGCTTCCTGCAAATAGCAATGCCATAATGGCTAAAGCATTGGTTTTTAAAAATGTTTTCATTTTCATGATACTGGTCTTTTTATACATCAAAAAAGATTCCCTTGAAAACTTTAGAAACCTGTCTGAGAAATTGTATTCTCAAACAAAGTCTTGTTAATAGATACATTTAAAATTCTCGGATGGTTAAACAGCTTTCGGTTGTCTAATTTTAAGGTTAAACTAAAAAACAAAATTCCAGTCGTGTTCTTCCATAGTCAGCACTATGGTAACTATCTTAATCAGCAGGCCTGCTGTTTCTAATGTTAATCCCTAAGGCAATGGCAGCAAGAACAGCACATCCGATGTTGAAATACAGGTGCTGTGTCCAGCTCATTTTTTCTAATATTCCACCACAGGAACAGGGTAAATTTTCTGATGTGAGGAGCATGTGTGCAATATATCCTGTGAAAAATAGCATCAGGATAAAGCTTGCTAAGAGTCCAGCATTTTGGGTTATCCTGTAACACAGCAATTCTGCAATGATGAATTCAGAAATGATAAGTACATAAGGTAAAAATCCAGCGAAAGCACTTAACAATGGTGATTCAGTCATTTGAATCTGAAATTTTTCAAAATCCATGATTTTACTGATCGCGGCATAACAAAACAGCAGTATAAAAAAAATGCTGATGAATGTTGTGATTCTTGTTCTCTTGGTATCCATCCTTCTGTTATTTATCCTTTTCTGATTAAAATCCATTTTACACTTTTACTACAGTATGCCGGCATTATTTCTCCTTTTGAAATATATACAAGCGTGCTGATTCTTCCTTCGATTTCCCATTCTCCACTTATGGTGCATTTCCTTCCTGTGACCAGATATACTTTTTGGTTTTCCATTCCTGTCCCTTTTAGGCGCTAAATAAGATGACTAAAAGTTAAAGGATGCTATCCTTAGCAATTTTCCAATGCTGTTTGTCCCTTTTGGGTTCATCTTTTGAATCATCTTCGAGGCTATCCGAATCATCTTTCGCAGAGAAGCTATTATTCTCTGTCTTTAAAGATTCTTTGTGGCTTATGGTTTTCATACTTTGATTCCCTTGTTCTGTAATATATGCTTCAGAATCAGATCTTTCACATGACTGCATGAAGAATGCAGCAGTAAAGCTTAAAAATGAGATATACTTTTTCATAATTTTTAGTTAGTGGTTTTAAAAAGTTATCCCGGCGCCGGATTTTGATTTAGAATTCTGGTGACTAAATTAGGCAGGTTTGAGAGTATGGAAAAATGTTAGCGGGCAGAAAGTATCCTTCCAAAGGGAAGAAAGTATCTTTCCTTCCCACTAAAAAAGTGGTTATTTTTATTGTCTTGTCCTAAAATAGCTTTACACAAAAAAGTGTAAAAGAATGAATAAACGACAAATTATTTTAGGATTATATTTGAACTGTAAACGAATTTTAGTATTAATATAAAAAGTGTAAACTTTTTTTAGGACGTGACAGGGCGAAGGCAATATCAAGTACACCTACAATAACGGTCTGATGGCAAAAAACCCCGAAACTGCCGCAATGAATTTTTTGAGGGCTTTGGAAAAGCTGCCGGGCTTTGTAAAGCAGGAACAGGAAAAAATCGCAGAAATACAAAAAGACCTGCCTATACTTCAGGAAGTGGTTAACGGTACTTGGTCTAAGGAAAGCCGATTGAGTGAGCTTAAAACGGAACTGGCTGCCGTAGAAAGAAAGATACAGCTATCTATTACGCCGGAAACCAAACAAGATGCTTCGGAGCAGGCAGAAAAGCAGAATGAAGCCCCAAAGGTGCAGGAAAGCATTATACGGACAAAAGGCGTTCATTCACCTCGTGGCGTATTATAATAGTCGTTACTTTTCGTCCTTTTCGTCCATTTTTTTTATTAGGGCTACACACAGGCTGTCAAGGAATTTGGTTCGGTTTATCTTACGGGCTTTCAGTTCCATAAACGTGTGGTAAAAATCGCCTAACTCAATATTAAAGGCTTCTTCAAAAGTTTTAGCTATCAATTTTATGTCTGTATTCCCATTGTTAAATACACCGTGGGAGTACAGTGCATATATGAGTTCCGTCAGTGCCGTTTTACTTGCCGTCCATTTCAATGAATTGTCCGAACCCCTTTTCACATTGATGTTATTGAGCCTGTCTTCCAAATAAACTTGTATCAGGTCATTGGCAATAATCTTGGCAACCTTATAATCGTGTGAAGTAGAAAAACGATGGTCTGCTTCAAAATAAAATGTGTCTAACCACAGCCTTATATCGTGCTTGCCACGCACAAAGAATTTTTCGTCAACGAAAGAATTATTGCTGCGGTAATACTTGTAAAAATCAAGGTTGTTTTCAAAGAACCTTTTTAGCTTTTTCAGTTCTTTGGTAAAATATTTCTTGGTACGCTTGTTCCCGTAGGGTCTTCTTGTTTCGATTTTATAGATGGCATTGTAGTAGATGAGCTTTGAAACAATAACAGGTTTCTGATACTTGAAAAAATGGATTTCTTCTTCCATATTCTTAAAGTCATTTTTCAGTACAAAGTCCTTTAAGTCGGCAAGGCTTTGTATGATATGGTGTATAACGGCTTCAATTCTTTTTATGGGGCAGTCGGTTTCAATCTCCAGTTCCTGGATTGCAGTTTCCAATTTAAGATATGTTTCATTGTAAAATTTATCCATTCGCTTCATTTTGATGTAATATATTATTGGTTAATACAGAAAAGCTAACACTGTTCGTATTAGCTTATGATGCAATTACTGCTTAAAAAAATTCAACCTCTACTGTATTGATGATGGAACGATAGATAGATTTTTGTTGCATACTTTAAAGGGTTGTAGTATGATGCAGGTTAGTCTTTGCGAATTACACCTGCATCACCTCCTTTTTTTTACCGATATTTTTTTACGGTTATGCAGTTTACAACCCTTAGTTATTTAATTTTAATAAGTCAATGCCAGCCCCACACCAAAGCCCATATCGCTATCATAGTGGGTACGTATACCTATATTCTTATTAATGATATACCTAAGTTCTCCCATATACTCTAAGTCGGTATTCACCATAAAACCACCTCTTAGTCTTTTTGAAATTGGTATATCTTCACGCATTAACTGCAATCTCACAATTCCATCATGATATACTTCTGCCTGAAAATTGACCAGCATAGGTAACGTATACATAAACCCTAAACTGAACGCCCTGCGGGTGTCTTTCTTGTTGGTTTGTCCAAATATGTTCTTTTCGTGTTCATCTTCTCCCATTTTACGGTAGCGGTAATCAAAACCTACAAAGGGCATGAACCATTGCATCTTTCCAATGTATCTACCTAAATGGGTTTCTACTTCATAACCGTGCATACTATTATAGCCTAAACGCCATTCTGTTCCTAATTGGTAGCGTGCATTCATTAGCATAGCTTCTCCATCATTACCATTGGTTGCAAAATCGTTTTGTGCCATAAAATGAGGCATATTACTTTCTCTTTGCAATTCTTTATAGGCTTTTGCCTTGTCGGGTAGATAGGGGTTATTGTAGTCTCCAACTTCAAAGACCCTGTTCATTCCCGCCATCATGTGATATAATATATGGCAATGAAAGAACCAATCACCTTCCTCATTTGCTAAAAACTCAATGGTATCTGTTTCCATAGGCATGATATCCAACACATTTTTAAGCGGCGATTTTTCGCCTTTTCCGTTTATCACCCTGAAATCAAATCCGTGAAGATGCATTGGATGCCGCATCATTGAATTATTATAAATGGTAATCCGTAGAATTTCTCCTTTTTTTACAGGTATTTTGTCAGTTTCCGAAAGTATTTTATTATCCATGCTCCATACATAGCGGTTCATGTTGCCAGTAAGTGTGAATTTCAACTCTTTTACGGGCGCATCATTTGGAAGAGAGGTGTTATAAGGTGATTGCAACATAGCATAATTTAATGTTTTGATGTCTCCCAAGGCATTAGCGTTGTAACGGTTAGCGTCGTTATCCATATCCATACCCTCATGCTTACTGTGGTCTGCTTTTTTTGTTGCATCTCCGGTAATTTCGGGATACATCACTACATTCATGTCCATTTGGTTAAGGCTCATCTTCATGCCCATATCGTTCAAATCGCCATTCATTTTCATCATATCGTTCATCATCTTCATCCCCTCGAAATACTTCAATCGTGGGAGTGGAGAAATAAGCTGTTTGACTCCATCACCTATAAAGTAACTCGCAGATTGTGTCCTGTCTTCGGTTGTTGCTAAGAACTCGTAAGCCAAACCATCTTGAGGGATAGTCACTACAATATCGTAAGTTTCAGAAACGGCAATGATTAACCTGTCCACCTCTACAGGCTCAACATCATTCCCATCATTCGCTACTACTGTAATTTTTCCTCCAGCATACCGTAGCCAGAAATATGAAGACGCCCCTCCATTGGAAACACGCAATCTGACTTTGTCGCCTGCTTTTAGCTTTTTACCATCAATTGTTTTCAAATCGGTGCTATGGCTACCATTTATTAGGATTTTATCATAGTAAACGTCACTGACATCCATCGCCAGCATCCGCTTCCACTCGTTTTTTACCTTTACCCCTAATTTTCCCTCCTTAATAGCTTCAACATATGATTGTGTTGCGCCTTTCTTAATGGCCGCCCAATCATTTGCATTGTGTAGCATACGGTTGATATTATCGGGGTTAAGATTTGTCCACTCACTTAATATAATTGGAACGGTCGGCAAATCGTCAATTCCTTTTCTGAATGTCTTATCATCGCTTCTTTTCTTCATGATAAAACTTCCGTACATGCCAATCTGCTCCTGCAATCCTGAGTGGGAATGGTACCAGTGCGTACCATGCTGGATAATCGGAAAACGGTAGGTGTAGGTTGTGCCCGGTGCGATGGGTTTTTGTGTAAGCCAGGGCACACCGTCTTCTTTATTGGGCAGGAACACACCATGCCAGTGAAGTGATGTGCTTTCTTTCAATTGGTTGTGCACCACTATTTCGGCAGTGTCGCCCTCGGTAAAGGTAAGGGTGGGCATGGGGATTTGCCCGTTTACGGCAATTGCCCTTTTTTGCTTACCTGCATAGTTGACAAGCGTATCTTTTACATACAGCTCGTAATGCACCACTCTCTGTGCAAACAGCGTTTGCGTGCAAAGCAGTATCAGCACTGTTTGCAAAATTCTTATAGGTATTTTATT
Source organism: Cloacibacterium sp. Arc13 (assembly GCF_041431305.1). NCBI lineage: Bacteria > Pseudomonadati > Bacteroidota > Flavobacteriia > Flavobacteriales > Weeksellaceae > Cloacibacterium > Cloacibacterium sp. Arc13. The sequence goes on along the minus strand of NZ_JASMRM010000005.1, from coordinate 102,356 downwards.
ATATCTGTTCATGATTTGAAAAATTTTATTTAATGCTGTCTTCCATTGTGCTAAACCACGCTATCAAAACCTGCTTATCCTCCGGTGACAATACTGCATTGCGATGAATTAGTGTGTATGATGACAACGGCATTTCCCCGTCCTTAACCTGCCCGGCCATAGCCCTGAACTTGTTTCGCTGCCTGCGGACAGAATAGTCGCCAAATTCGCTAAAGTTGAGTTCCTCTTTCCCCTTTTTTATATGCTCTGCCATGTACCATGCGCCGGGCTGGATACGGCTGTACCACGGATAATGGGTATTGTTGCTATGGCAGTCATAACAGGACTGAACAAGGATAGCCTTTACATTTTGGGGTACGGCGTACACCCTTTCGATATGGGTGGCTGGCACTTCAACCGCCTGGTTCCGTAAGGGCTGAAAGAACTGTATGGCAATCAGGACGACAGCCAGCCCCAATATGATTTTCTTCTTTATGGTCATAATTATTTTATTGTGGCTTCATCTTTTTGTGTCTACTGTTTTTTCACATACTTGGCATAATTCTCCTTGTTTTCAAAATAAGAAACTTCACCGTTATTTCCTGTCACAGCAATCACCGCATTAGCTTTGTCTACCTGCTTATGGGAATAGGGGTCTATCGCCATCCGCACGGTCGCATCTTTTGGAATACGTTCCTTACACATTTCGCAACATCCGTAATAGGTTTTACCATCAAATTTTACTTCAAACTGCTTTTTGCCGATATAGGCATCGTTGACCATGCAGACTTCATCCGATGGAACCAATTCACCTATTTGGGTAGTATGTCCGTTGCTTTCCGGAGTTGCCTGCGAATGCTGCTGTTCCGCTTCATCCTTATTTGACCCCGCCTGACCGCAAGCGGTGAATAGCAGGGTTAATAAGGAAATAAAGCCAATTATTATTTTGTTCATGTCCAAACTTGTTTTTTTAAATTTTATTATTTACTTTCTTCAAACTCTTTTAGCTTGCGCTTCATTAGTTCAATTTCTTCCGCTTGGGTTTTAAGTATATTTTTTTGCAGCTCTATCAGTTCCGGGTCGGTCAGGTGTGCCTTTTCGGACATCAATATGGCTGCTGCGTGATGGGGTATCATACCCTTTGCAAACTGCTTGTCCCCGACATTGATTTGTTCCCTGATACCAAACCATGAAAAGATGCCAACAGCAACCGAGATGATGGCTATCGCCCAATTCATCTTCCTGTTGGGGTACATTACTTTCATTACCACTAATTCGATAAGCAACATTGCCGAAGTCATCAGCAGGGTCATATACAAATTGTTGATATTGGGTATAAGGTTGCGCAACCCGTCTATCATAGCGTACATAATAAAATACATTGCACCGAACATTACGACAGCCATAATCGCAAAGCGTTTGTACATGGCTGAAGCATGGCTTGAATTGTGCGCACCATGCCCTGAAGCATGACCTGTATGGTGGTTGTTCTGCATATTTTCCATAACCCTAAATTTTATTTGCTGTTAATTGTTTTTTCCACCTTACCGCAGGTCAGCATTTTAGAACCGTAGTAAGGGTTTTTGATTTCTTTGCTTTCGCTGAACCAAACAGCTCCTTTCCCGTCATTGAACATCGGGCAATGGTCTTGATACAATGTTTGTGATGTGCCGAACAAACTAACCAGGTCTTTCAAATCTTCGCTAAGCGACGCTAAATGTTCTCTTTGGTGGTCTATCTTCCCAGCATTTTCGCCAATGTGCTCGGCATTTTCTTTTGCACTTTCAAAAATTTCCATAAACTCTTTATGCTTATCGGCTGGAATAGTTTTCATATCCACCTTATTCAAAGTACCCAACAGCTTTTTTCCTGCATTGGCGGCAGCTTTGTCATTATCTGAAGCAAGTGCGTTCTTTAATGATAGATAATCGGTAACTATGGGCGCAATAGAAAAGTTTTTTGCTTCTTCTTTTCCTGTTGCTTTTGCTTCCTGACCGCTCGGAGTTTCACTCACAACGGGCGCAGCTACCGTATCATCCTCTTTTGGTTGGGAAGCTGACTGTTCTTGTGATACAACAGCAGTATCACTTGAAGACTGCTCGTTTTTGTTGGATGCCTGATTGCATGATACTGTTACAAATGCCATGATAACAGCAATGATTGATAATGTTAGATTTTTCATTTTTATTTATTTTTTGATTTTTAAAAAACTTGCGTTAATAGCCACTACAATGGTGCTTACACTCATCAGCACAGCACCCATAGCGGGACTTAAAACAAAATTCGGATAGAGTACGCCTGCCGCAAGCGGTATTGCCACCACGTTGTAGCCAACCGCCCATATCAGGTTCTGTACCATCTTTTTGTAGGTAAGTTTGCCGAAGTCAATCAGTTTGACCACATCCCTCGGGTCGCTGTCTACCAATATGATATCCGCTGTTTCGGCAGCCACGTCCGTACCGGAACCCACGGCAATGCCCACATCTGCCTGTGCCAGTGCAGGTGCATCATTTACACCATCACCAGTCATTGCTACGATTTCGCCTTTTGCCTGAAACTCCTTTACTTTCTCCTGCTTGTTATGCGGAAGCACATTGGCCAAATACCCGTCCATACCCAATTTTCCGGCTACGGCAGCAGCAATCCTGTCGTTATCCCCCGTGAGCAGAAAGGACTTGATGCCCATTTTTTTGAGTTCCTCAATCGCCTGTGCCGACCCCTCACGGATGCTGTCTGCCAAAGTAATGAGGCCGATTACCCGGTCATCAATGAGAACAAAGTTTACTGTTTCGGCTTCCTGATTAATTTCGGTTGGAATTTCCGGCAAAGAAAGGTGGTTTTCGGTGAAGTAATTCGGGCCACCAGCTACAACACTCTTTCCGTTTACAACACCTTTTACACCTATACCCTGCATATAGCTAAAGTTTTCAGACTTCCATAAAGGAAGCCTCTTTTCTTTCAATGTAGCCATAATGCCTTTTGCGATATGGTGTTCCGAATTTTGCTGTACTGCGGCAGCATACTGGATAACCTCATCGGCATTATATTCGTCTGTTAACGGTATAACCTTTTCTACGGCATGGGAACCTTTGGTGAGCGTTCCGGTCTTATCAAAAATGACAGTGGAAAGTTTTCGGGTGGTTTCAAATGCTGTGCGGTTGCGGATGAGCAGACCATTGGTCGCCGATAGCGTTGTGGAAATGGCGACCACCAACGGGATAGCCACGCCCAATGCGTGCGGGCAGGCCGTTACCATCACCGTCACCATTCTTTCAAGCGCAAAGGCAATATCTCCACTGCTTGCATACCAATAGGCAAATGTGCCTATGCCAACGGCAATGGCAATAAAGGTGAGCCATTTGGCAACTTTGTCCGCAAGGTTCTGTGTATTAGACTTGGTAGCCTGCGCTTCCTGCACAAGATTGATAACCCTGTTCAGGTAGCTGTCTTTTCCCACGGCTGTTACCTTGACTTTCAGCGCACCATCGCCATTGATAGAGCCTGCGATGACCTTTCCGTCTTTTTCCTTTTTTACGGGAACACTTTCTCCGGTAAGCATACTCTCGTTGATATACGAAAGCCCCTCCAGTACCAATCCATCGGCTGGAATTTTTTCACCCGGTTTTATGATAGCCGTTTCACCGCTTTGCAGGTCTTCGAGCTTTATCTTTACGGCTTCTCCGCCACGTTCCACGGTAACATCGTTGGGCAGCAAAGCCACCAATGACTGCAATGCCCGTGAAGCAGCCATTTGGGAACGCATTTCCAGCCAATGCCCTAACAGCATGATGTCAATAAGGGTTGCCAGTTCCCAAAAGAAGTCCATACCCTGCAAGCCAAATACAACGGCTACGGAATAGACATAGGCTACGGATATGGCAATGGCGACAAGGGTCATCATGCCTATGGCCTTGGCTTTTATCTCGCCAATCATTCCTTTTAGGAATGGCAAGCCTCCATAGCTATAAATCACCGTACCCAATGCCAGCAGCACATATTTATCGCCATTGAAAACAAGGGAGAAACCCAACCATTGCTGTATCATGTGCGACAGGAGCAGGATAGGGATTGTAATGACAAGGCTTATCCAAAAACGTGTGAGGAAATCGCCTGTATGATGTCCCTCATGTTTATTAAAGTTTTCATCAGCATGGCCATGTTGAGAATGCCCGGAATGCCCATGTTCTGATGTGTGTTCATGAGAAGCTGACGTACCGCCAACGTGAACCAATGCCATGCCACAAAGAGGGCATTTGCCTGGTTCGTCTTTTAGCACCTGCGGGTGCATAGGACACGTGTATTTTTTCATAACAAGGGATTTTAAAAGTTATGTTGCATTTAATTTTTTTACCATCTCATGGGACATTTCTTCAGCATAAGTACCATAGGCATCAACAAGTACCCCTTTGCTCTTACCGTCATTGGACGATATGGCATAAATCACGGCATTGTTATCAGGACTACTGTCGAGGCTTTCAAACCTATGAGTTTCCGTAACCGTAAAATCCTCCGGTTTTAGTTTCAGGCTCTTTGACGCACAGTAAAGGCAGTCCGGCAACAGACTAAAGTCCATACTGTACCCACGCTGTCTTAGGTCTTTAAGTGCCTGCACCATGTCATTGTACTGTACCATAGCTTTCAGACCTGTTATTTAATGGTTTCGACCGTACTGCCGCAGGTAAGCATCTGTGAGCCGTAATATGGATTTTTAACGGCATTCTCTTTACTTAGCCAATTGGCTCCCTTACCTCCATTGTACATAGGACAGTGCTGGTAATAAACGGGGGTGTCCTGTTTAGACACTTTAGCCAGTGTGTAGATGCTTCCCGAAAGTGCCGCAAAAGCACTTCTTTGTTTTGCAACGTCTTTTGATTTTGAAATGCTTTCCGCATTGGCCGTTAAGTCCTGCATTACTTTCATCCAAGCCGTATGTTCCTCTGCTGATAGCTTATTCATATCGACTGCTTTAAGGGATGTAGCCAATTCAGCGGCTTTGGCAGATGCGGTCGCTGCATCGGTTTTTATCAAAGCATCTTTCACTGAAAAGTAGTTGTCAAATACAGCCTTTAGCTGTGATTGGTTTTGGGCTGCATCTTTGTTAGCTGCCATTTGGCTATGGTCGTGATTGCCATGTCCGGCATTCATGTCCATTCCCGCCTCCTTGTTTTTGGCAACCGTCTTCACTGGTCTATCATACTGGCAGCAACCAGCCAGTTTAGCATATGCGTCATCCGGCGCACGGAACTTCTCACTGTCATAACCAGCCAAAGCGATACGTTTCAGGATTTCATCCTGATTTGTTTTGTCGCCGTCATAGGTGAGCGTAGCTATCTTGGTATCTTTGTTCCAGTCCACACTGGCTACCTTTTTTACGTTACCTGCTTTTTCGATGGTGGTTTTGCACATACCACAATTGCCATAAATCTTTACGGTTTCTGTTTTCGCATTCTTGATTTGTGCGAAGCCGTTTATTGATGATAGTAATACGGCGATTACCATCACTATTTTTGATAATGATTTCATAATAATATACATTTTCGGAAAAGGGGTATTAGCAAACCCATTTCCCTTGAATTTTAAATAAATAGTACAAATAGGGGATTTGCAAAAGCCGAAATAGCTTTTGACAAGGCACACCTATGGCTATCAGGCCATAGTTTTAGCTTATTTTAGGCGGTAGCCAAATGGAGAAAAAGCCCGAAGAATAGTAGGCTTCTTTGAAACCGAATTTTTGCTTTTTAGCCGCTGCTAAGTGATTTTTTGCCTTTAATTCGATTATGGTTGGGACATTTAGGGAAGTGGTTGAAGCACCGCACCTGCAAGAGCTGTGTGAACAACCGCCCCCGCATTTGTCACTTTTGCATTTTTTACAGGATTTGCTCTTGCAACCTTTTTTATGTTCTGATTTTTTGGATTTCTCCTTTGAGCAGGAAGACTGCTCGGTCTTTGTTGAATTTTTGGAACAGGCATAGCTCTGACTTGGCATCATAAAGAAAACCAAACAGAACAATGTCAAAATGCCTATATGTATTCTATAATTTTTCAACGCAACAAAGTTACAAATTTAGATTGGTTTTTTATATCGTTTTACGTTTTTTGTGATTTACATTCTCGTATCAGTAAAAAACATCTCCCACAACTGCCGTCACAACAAGGATAGCTCGAAAAAAAGTTGCCGTTTCCTAAAAAATATACTGGTCGATAAAAAGTTACGTATTATCAACTATTGCAGAAGCGAAAACAATCATAGCCAATTAAGTCTTCGATTTTAACAATGTTATCCTTTTCATAGGCTTTCTAAATAGAGGTATGACAAATTAAATAATAACTTTTTGCGTATTTCTCTTCTATTTTCAAAACTCATAAATGGGTTATATTAAAATTTCATTTTCTGTATTCTTATTGCGTTCAGGATAGCTAATAATGCAACACCAACATCGGCAAAAACCGCCTCCCACATAGTCGCTAAGCCCCCAGCTCCTAAAACCAACACGATTGCTTTTACAGCAAATGCTAATATGATATTCTGCCAAACTATTTTCTTTGTCTGTTTACCGATAGTGATTGCCATTGGTATTTTACTCGGCTTATCGTCCTGAATAACCACATCAGCAGTTTCTATGGTGGCATCGCTTCCTAGACCGCCCATTGCAATTCCTACATCGCTCAAAGCTACTACTGGTGCGTCGTTCACTCCATCGCCTACGAATGCTACGGTTTCGTTTTGGGCTTTTATTTCTTTTACTTTATTTACTTTGTCTTCGGGTAATAAATCGCCAAAGGCATTATTAATTCCTAATTTATCGGCAACAAATTTTACTACGGTGCTTTTGTCTCCGCTTAACATTGTGGTCTTTACACCTAATGCTTTCAGTTTGTCAATTGTAAGCTGTGCATCTTCTTTGATGCTGTCTGCAATGGTAATATATCCTGCAAATTTTCCATCGTAAGCAATGGCAATTAAAGTGTACACAATTGTGGTTGGGTCTAAATCATAACTGATATTGAATTTATCCATCAACTTAAAATTCCCTACCAATAATTCTTTTCCGTTTACATTGGCTTTCAAACCGTGACCTGCAATTTCTTCGGTATTATCTAACCTTATTGAGTTATCAATTTCGCCTACGTATTGATGAATAGCGGTCGCGACCGGATGTGTACTTTGGCTTTCTAAAGCGTTGACCATTTTCAGGATTTCATCTTTATTAAATTCAGATTTTAATACCACTTCTTGTACCTTGAAAACGCCCTCGGTCATTGTACCCGTTTTGTCCATTACTACATTTTTAATATCGGCAATGGCATCTAAAAAGTTGCTTCCTTTAAACAAAATTCCATTTTTGGAAGCTGCTCCAATTCCACCAAAATAACCCAAAGGAATGCTTATGACCAAGGCACAAGGACAAGAAATAACCAAAAACACCAATGCTCTGTACAACCATTGACTAAAAACGTAATCGCTCACAAAAAAATAAGGTATTATGGTAATTAGCACTGCCAACAATACAACAATCGGTGTGTAGATTTTTGCGAATTTTCGAATGAATAATTCTGTTGGTGCTTTTTGTGCAGTGGCATTTTGTACCAATTCCAAAATTTTAGAAAGTTTGCTATCAGTATAAGCAGTCGTTACTTTTACCTGTGCAACGGTCGTTAAATTTATCATTCCCGCCAATACGGTTTCACCTTTGGTTTTGGTGTCGGGCTTACTTTCTCCTGTTAGTGCTGCTGTATTGAATGAAGCGGTTTCGGATAATAATTCTCCATCTAGTCCTAATTTTTCTCCGGGTTTTAATTGAATTATATTGCCAATACTTGCGGTTTCTGCTTTTATGGTCTTAGCTTGATTATTTTCTAAAATAGTTACTTCATCTGGTCTTTGATCGAGCAACATTTTAATGTTAGCTTTCGCTCTTGTTACTGCCAAAGTCTGGAATACTTCGCCAACGGCATAAAACAACATTACAGCAACACCCTCAGGGTATTCGCCAATGACAAAAGCTCCGATGGTTGCAATACTCATTAATAAAAACTCTGAAAATACATCGCCTTTTCTGATGCTTTCAAATGCTTCTTTAATTACGGGTAATCCAACTGGTGCATACGCTACTACATACCAAACAATTCTTACCCAACCTGTAAACCAAGATTGCGGCACCCAATTATCGAAAGCAATGGCTATCATCAATAATACGAAACTGATGATAGCAGGTAAAAACATTTGAAAGGTAGATTTATCGGTACTTCCGTGGTTATGACCGTCATCATCGGTGTGTTCGTGGTTGTGTCCATCATCGTCGTGATGTTTTTCCAATAGCATTTTAGCATCGGTATTTATTTTTTCTTCTTGAGGTGTGCAACAAAGCTGTTTGCCTTGTGCATCATATTTATGTTTATGTTCCATATCTTTCTTTTTAATATCAAAGTTAATTATAGAGAGCCTGCAATGCTATTGCAAACTCTCCTTTAAGCACTTCTCGCAAATACCCTTGCCAAATAGTTTTATCTCGTCAATTCTAAACTCATAGTTAATTTCCTGTGGTATTGTAAAATCTTCTTTACAGGTTGTCTGTTTACAAATTTTACAGTAGAAGTGCAGATGCCAATCTTTATGAGTTTTCTCATCGCACCCATCGTCACATAAAATATACTTACTCGTGTTATTGTCTTGAATACTATGTACAATACCTTTTTCCTCGAAAGTTTTCAGGGTTCTATAAATAGTAATTCTATCTGCTTTATAAAAATGACTTTCTATTTCAGATAATGACATCGCTATCTGTTGTTCTTCCAAAAAGTCATACACCAAAATCCGCATACTGGTAGGGTTGGTGTTTTTTTTTAAAAGTTTCTGTTCAATATTTTTCATAACAAAAAAATTAATGTTCGTGACCACCAGTATTGCTCAATTTTGCATTTACAAAGAATGCTCCTTTTGTTACAATTTTTGCATTTGCAGGAATTTCGTTTACAAAAGTTACTGCGGTATAACCCATATCAGACACGCCTTTCAGTACTTCTACTTTTTCAAAATTCTTACTATTTTTATGTTTTTTTTCTTCGCCCTCTTTTTGACTTCCTTCTTCTTCTCCTTCTTCGTGGTGTTCTTCTGCTTTTTTATCGGTTTGTACAAAAACATAAAATTTGCCATCAGCATTTACAATGGCATCATTGGGTACAGCAGGAGTAGTTACATTGTTAAGGCTTACAATTCCTGTGATGTTCATTCCGTCAATTAAACCCTTTTTATTGCCATTTACACGGCAGTGTACGGCTATAGTTTTACTATCATTTTCAAATGATGAACCAATACTAAAAACAGTAGCATCATATTCGGCTGATGGATTGTTTGTTATAGTAAAGTGAATGGTTTGCCCCACTTTTACCTGTGGTAAATCTTTTTCAAAAACCTGTAAATCCAAATGCAATGAACTGTTATCTACAATTTCTATCACAGGCGAAGATACATCTGCATAACTTCCTATCTTGGCAAAAACGTTGCTAACCGTACCATTCAAAGGACTGGTTACAACCAATGTCGATTTTAGATTACCATTTGAAACAGAACCTGGATTGATGCCCATTAATTGTATCTGTTGTTGTAAGGAAGCTCTTCTGGTACGTAAACTATTGAGTTCGGCTGTGGCACTTTGTAGATTTTTTTTCGCTCCTGCATTGCCTTGGTTTAGTTCTTTTTGCCTTGCCAATTCTTGTTCAGCAAAAGTTATTCTGCTGGCAGTACTCAAGTATTCTTCCTGCAATTGTATAAACTGCGGATTGGCAATAGTGGCTATTACTTGTCCTTTTTTCACATAATCTCCAATTTGTACGTTCAGTGTTTTTATTACACCACCATACAAAGAAGTTGCGTTGGCTTTGTTGTTATTGGGAACTTTCAGCAAACCATTTGCTCGGATGGTTGCCGTTAATTCTTTTTGCTCTACTACGCCCAATTGTATGCCTACCGTTTTTATTTGTTCTTCAGTTAGTGTGGCAATGGTTGGTGCTTCTTCCTCGTGAGGAGCTTCAGCTTTTTCGGTTGCTGCTGCTTCTGTAGATTGACCTTCGTTTTGCTTATCGTTCTTACAAGCCGAAAAGCTAAATATTAAAACAACTATCGTTGCTATAAACGTGATTTTATTTATATTGAATTTCATTTTTTCTTATTGATTGATGAATGAATAAATAGTGATTACAGATTGGTTTACTTGCTGAATACTTTTGAGGTAATTCAACTGAATATCGGTGGCAGTTTGCAGTGCAAAAAGATATTCTACATAACTGATTTCGCCTGTTCTGTAACCCAATTGTGCTGCTGATACAATTTCCTTGGCATTGGGCAATGCTTCTTTCTCAAAATAATTGAACTGCTGTAAGTCTTGCTGGTATTGTTGCAAGGCATTTTGCATTTGCGTAGCTAATGTTTTTTGCTGTTGCTGTGCATTGGCTTCGGCTGCTTGTTTTCTGTAATCTAAAGATTTTATTCTGGCTTTGGTAGCACCATAAGTGATGGGAATAGCAATACCAATGTTTACAGAACTAAATCGGTTTCCACCATTGAAAAATTGTTCGGATCCGTTTACATTTTGAAAACCAATTAAAGACTGATTGACGTAGCCAATCGTAAAATCTGGTAAACCTTGCGAACGTTCTACCTTTTTGGTTTGCTCGGCAATAATGGCATCCTGATACAAAGATTGAATGGCAGGATGATTTGCTACGGCTTCATTATCCAACAAATTACTGATTTGTAGAGGCTGAAATATTCCGTTTTCTGCAATGGAAAAATCGTCTTTTGTGTTCATCAATGTTTTCAGATTGGCAACAGCATTGGATAAGAACACTCCATTTTGTTTTAACAATAAATTGATTTCGCCTTTCTTAGCTTCCGAGGTGCTGATGTCCACTTTTTTGGTGTCTCCCGTTTTATAGCGAAGCTGGGCTATTTTAATAAAATCGTTGTACAAACTATCCAATTGCTGTAACTGTTTTTGATTGTGTTGCAAGTACAAAATTTGATAATAATAAGTACGTACTTGATTTTTCAACTCCAACACTGAAAGATTTTTCTGTAATTCTTTACCTTTTATTTCGGCATTAATCAATTGTTTTTTTGCTCCAAATAATGATGGAAATGGAATGGTTTGCGACACCTGAAAAGACTGGTCGAATTTGATACTGTTGTACTGCCCCAACTGTGCATTAAAATCAAGTTTGGGTAATTCTCCAGCAGTTTTTTTTAAGGCTTTGCTGGCATCAATTTCTAAATCTGAAGCTTTTATGGTTTGATTATTTTGAAGTGCAATATTTATCGCATCGTCAACGTTAGTTAAACTTTTTGTCTGTGCATTTGCTGTAAAGCCTACCATTGATAAAAGCAATACAATTATGGTTACAATGGGTTTCACTTGTGGCTTTCTTTTTAATTTAATTTTTGAATTGAAAATGATATAGAGTAATGGCAGTACAAATAGGGTAAGGAATGTTGCTGTAACTAATCCGCCAATTACTACAGTGGCTAAAGGCTTTTGTACTTCTGCACCAGCACTACTGCTTAATGCCATTGGTAAAAATCCTAAACTGGCTACAGTTGCTGTCATCAATACTGGTCGCAGTCGGATTTTAGTTCCTTCTATTACTCGTTTGAAAACATCTCTTACACCTTCTTTTTCTAATTGGTTGAAAGTGCCTATCAATACAATTCCATTGAGTACTGCTACACCAAACAAAGCAATAAATCCAATTCCTGCACTGATGCTGAACGGCATACCACGAAGTAATAAAGCCAATATACCACCGATCGCACTCATTGGGATAGCTGTAAATATTAAGCCTGCCTGTTTAAAGGAACGGAACGTGAAATAAAGCAATACAAAAATCAATAACAAAGAAACCGGAACGGCTATCATTAATCGGTTACTGGCTTCCTGCAAGTTTTCAAATTGACCGCCATACGTGAAATAGTAGCCCGGTGGTAATTTTACCTGTGTATTTAATTTTTGCTGAATTTCTTCTACCACACTTTGTACATCCCTGCCTACAACGTTGAACCCGATTACAATTCTACGTTTTCCTGCTTCACGGCTTATCTGTGCCGGTCCTAATTTGTAATCAATAGTTGCTACTTGCGAAAGCGGAATTTGATTACCAGTTGAAGTTGGTATCATCAAATTGTTTACATCTTCGATACTGTTACGGTAAACACTATCCAGCCGAACGACTAATTCAAATCTTCTTTCGTTTTCATATACTACACCAGCACTTTTTCCTGCAAATGCAGTGCTTACTACATTGTTTACATCTTCTACCGTTATCCCATAATTGGCTAAGCGAGTACGGTCATATTCCACATTTATTTGCGGTAAGCCACTCACACGTTCTACTTGTGGAGATGTAGCGCCTTCTACTGTTTGTATAACCTTACTAACCTTATCAGCATTCAAGGCAAGCGTATCTAAATTTTCTCCAAATATTTTTACTGCAACATCTTGCCTAATACCTGTCATCAACTCATTGAAACGCATTTGTATTGGCTGGTTCTTTTCGAAAAATACACCAGGTATTGCTTCCAGTTTTTCATTAATAGCATCAGCTAATTCATCATAAGTTCTATGTGATTTCCATTCACTTTGCGGTTTTAAAATAACCATTAAATCTGTCGCTTCAGGTGGCATTGGGTCGGTTGGTACTTCTGCGGCTCCGGTTTTGCCTACTACCATTTTTACTTCGTCAAATTCTTTAATAATTCTTGAAGCTTGCATTGAGGTTTCTATACTCTGGCTCAATGAACTTCCTTGTGGCAAAATGCAATGAAAGGCAAAATCTCCTTCCTGTAACTGTGGTATAAATTCGCCACCCATTCGGCTGAATAAAAAAAGGCTAAAAGCAAATATGGCAACGGTTATACCTACTAGCCAATATTTTATTCTGATGGCTTTTTCTAACAATGGCTGGTATTTTCTTTGTAGCCAATTCATCATTCGATCTGAAATAGTTTCTTTATGCGTAGGATTTTTTGATAGAAACAAAGCACACATCATCGGGATGTAGGTCAAAGACAAAATCAACGCTCCAAAGATTGCAAAACCTACTGTTTGTGCCATTGGTCTAAACATTTTACCTTCTACACCAACCAACGTAAGGATAGGAATGTAAACTATAAGGATAATGATTTCACCAAAGGCTGCACTATTACGAATTTTGGAAGCTGAGGTAAATACTTCATTATCCATTTCTTGCTGTGTGAGCCTTTGTGTAGATTTCCTTAAACCTAAATGATGCAATGTGGCTTCTACAATAATTACCGCACCATCTACAATTAATCCAAAATCTATTGCTCCCAAACTCATTAAATTGGCACTTACGCCAAACACATTCATTAAAGCCAAAGCAAATAGCATTGCCAAAGGAATAGCGGATGCTACTATCAATCCCGCTCTAAAATTCCCCAAGAAAAGAACCAAAACAAAAATGACAATCAATGCACCTTCTATCAAGTTTTTTTCTACAGTACTTATTGCTCGGCCAACTAATTCTGTACGGTCTAAATAAGGTTCAATAATAATATCTTCGGGTAAGGATTTTTGAATAATAGGCAATTTTTCTTTGATACGGTTAACAACCTCGTTGCTGTTTGACCCCTTAAGCATCATCACTACACCACCTACGGCATCCACTTCGCCATTGTAGGTCATAGCTCCATATCTTACCGCATTTCCAAAACGTACATCTGCTACGTCTTTTATAAAAATGGGAATACTGCCTACATTATTTTTTACACTGATATTTTTTACATCATCTAATGAAGTAACCAAGCCAATCCCCCTAATGAAATAAGCATTTGGTTTCTTATCAATATAAGCACCGCCAGTATTTTGGTTGTTTTTTTCTAATGCGGTAAAAATATCGGTAACGCTTACACCCATTGCTTTTAAGCGATTTGGATTTACGGCTACTTCGTATTGTTTCAGTTCGCCTCCAAAACTATTTACTTCAGCAATTCCGGGTGTACCGAAAAGCTGACGAGCTACAATCCAATCCTGCATTGTGCGTAGGTCTTTTGCATTGTATTTTTTTTCACTGCCTTTTTTCGGATGGATGATGTATTGATAGACTTCTCCCAATCCGGTACTTACTGGTGCAAGTTCTGGCTTGCCAATACCTTTAGGTATATTTTCCTCTGCTTCTTTTAGTTTTTCATTGATAAGCTGACGGGCAAAATAAATGTCTACTTTATCTTTAAATACTACTGTAATTACCGATAAGCCAAATCTTGAAATACTCCTTGTTTCTTCTATATCTGGAATATTGGCAATGCTTTGCTCAATAGGGAAGGTTACTAATTGTTCTACTTCTTGCCCTGCCAATGTAGGGCAAACCGTAATTATTTGCACCTGATTATTAGTAATATCGGGTACGGCATCAATGGGTAATTTGGTAATACTCCAACTTCCCCAAATGATAAGTAACAAGGTCATTATTCCAATGACAAGCTTGTTTTTAATACTGAATTTTATGATACTGTCTAACACAATTCATTTGATTAATGATTAATAATAGTGGATATAAGTTCTTTCTGTATATTGCAAAAAGAACAGCTAAATGCACGACTTAGATAGTACGCTTCTTTATTAGTGGAGGAAATGCCAAACGCCCCACCTATAAATGCATTTGCTAAAAAATATTAAGCATTAATCTTTGGCGGTTGCCAAATACTTCCTGAGTAGAAGGAAATTAAAGTAAAATCACGAAGTGTAATTTTTTTAACAACAAGAGTGGGTTTAGGTTGCTTGATTTCAAAAGGTTTGAAATGGTAAGTAGCAATACTTATACTACAACAATTGCAATAACAAAAAGGACTGCAATTGTCATCGCTATCTTGATTGTGGTCGTGAGATTGAACGGTTTCAATTTTAGGAATGGTATCCTCACACTGATTACTTCCATCGCTACAAGGCAATGAAGAAAGTACCATCAGGTAAAAAGTCAATATTGTGATTATCCATCTCATTTATAGTACAAATATAGAAAAATAATCCTTGCAATCCGATTGCAAAGTTTCATAGCATGTTAGTTGCATCTGTCACATCGTCCTTTAAGTACCAAATTGATGCCTTCTAATTTAAAATTTTGTGGAATATTGATGTTTGGAATTTCGGTATCGGTAAGACAAAAAGTTCGCTGGCACTGGGAGCAATGAAAATGCGTATGCTGTTCTGAAGGTTTGCAATTGCAACCCGATTGACAAAGTGCATATTTTACAACTCCTGTTCCGTCGTCAATAGTATGGATAAGTTTGTGCTCTAAAAAAGTTTTCAGCGTTCTGAATAGCGTTACATTATCAGCTTTTTCAAATTGCTCCGCCAATTCTTTATGACTTACTGCATATTGTTGTTTCAATAGCTTTTCTGCTACCAACAAACGCATAGCGGTGGGTTTTATAGCTTTTTGCTGTAAAATTTTTTCTAATTCAGTCATTGTGATTTAATTTTCTATCGTCCAATCATCATTATCGTCCTCGTCAACTGATATTTGCTCAATGATGCTGTTTGCTGCACTGTCAGAGTATGTACCATAACCATTTACGAAAACACCTTTTGCTCCATCTTTTTGGTTTCTCATCGCATATAAGATAGCCTCATCTTCCAAGTCATTAAGCCCAGTAAAACGATAAATTTTATCAATAACAATGTCCCTTAAATTAACTTTCTCTCCGTCTATTTTGTACGAAATGTTTTCTTCCAATAGATTAAAGTCTTCCGTATAACCCCTTTGTCTTAGTACTTCAATTACTTCTGATAATGTTTTTTCTGTTGATAGCATAAGTATTCTTCTTAAATTTTTGAAAATATTTTTTGAAAAAACTGAACATTTTTTTCTCTTAATTGGTTTCTAATAGCAACATTTTTTATCCTGTTGTATTGATGGACAAGGAACACTGGCATAACTACAATACACACAACAATCGCCTTGTAATGGTTTTAATCTTGTCTTGCAATTTTCACATTCATAAAAATATTGGCAAGCATCTGTTGGCATTGTTTCCTCTTTTTTGTATCCGCAATTTGGGCAAGTTATAATTGATTGTAATTTAATTTCCATTATGATATAATTTTACTTTTTAGTGATTTATAACCTGTCGAATTGATAGCTTTTTCAATTTCTATAATACTTGTTTGTTTGTTGTCAAACTTAACAATGGCATTGCCTTTCTCATAAGAAACCACAACTTCCACAATTCCTTTTAGTTTACTAACTTCCGTTTTAACGTGGTGTTCACAACCTGAACAAGTCATCCCTTTGATTGTAAACTCAACTTTCTGAATTTTGGAAGTTTGGGTAATAATTGCTTTACTTTCGGTCTTTGGAAAAAAGATGTGAGCATAAAGCGGAAATGATAAAAGTAAAGCCGCCATAACGGTAATAATTCCTAAAAATGATTTTGTTTTCATAAAGTTTGATTTTTCAGTTGTTTCACAGTTGCAGTCAATTTTCTTTTGCGGTTTCAATTTTTGATACCAAGCAAAAGCAAGCACTAAAATAGTTAACCCGATAAAATATGGACGAAAAGGTTCGAGCCAAGAGAAAGTTGAAGCAAGTCCACTTGTTCCTGCTATGAGAGCCAAAACAGGTGTAATGCAACATAATGAAGCTGCTATTGCTGTCAAAAGTCCAGTCCCAATTAGTTTTCCGTCCGTTACCATATTGTTTCTAAATTTTTTTTATCGTCAAGTATTTTAAAAAATGGGTCCAACATTTTCTCATACTCTTTTGTCAATGAGTAAAAAATGGTTTGCGCCTCTCTTTCGGTTTCAATAAGCTTTCGGTCTTTAAGTTTTCTCAAGTGCTGAGAAATCGCTGAAATTGTCATTCCAAGAATTTCACTCACATCACAAACACAAAGTCGTTTTTCTTCATAAAGAAGAAACAGAATTTTCAGTCTTACATTGTTTCCAGTCAATTCAAGTGCGTTCGACAAATAGTCAAACGAACTGTGGAGTTCCGAAACTCTTTCTTTACAGCGATTGATTTGTTTAATGTCTGCCTGTTGTCGTGTACAAGAAGTATTATCCATAATGCAAATGTAACTAATTTGTTTATTTAAGCAAATGCTAAATTATGAGTATTAAAATTTGGCATTTTATATGTTGACGTAATGGTGCTGTTACTTTTAATTCTTCTAACAATATATTAATAGAAAAATCACAAAAATATTTAGTATAATCATTCTTTCTGCACCAAATGCTGTAAGTTACGGTCATTCTTGATACGCTCCATTTCACTAACAACAATATTCAGAATGTCTGATTTTATCTGCTTGTAATTGTTTTCTATTTCCTGCTTCATCTTATCCTCGCCCTGCTCATTTACAAAAGATAAGATTTGCGGTATTTGCTGATAGGCTTTGCTTTCTGCCGCTACCTTTTCATTGTCCACTACAATTTCGGCGTGAAATATCTTCTGCTCGATACGTTCATCAAAGTTATCTGATACAGAACCAACAAACAAACCTTGTGTAAGTGTTGAGATTTTGGAAGCCGGAATAAGGCTGTCTAACTGTGTCGAAATAGAGGTAGATTTATCATTGCGGTTAATGGTCATACTTTGGCGTTTCTGTAATACTTTACCGAAACGTTCCGAAAGGCTTTTTGCTGTTTCGCCAACCACCTGACCACTGAATATATTACCGACAGTATTCTGTATTACCTTGCTTTCCTTGTCGCCGTAATCCCTTGTTAATTGCGGAAAATCCTGAAAGCCCAAACATACCGCTACCTTATTACTTCTCGCCGTTGCGATAAGATTGTCCAGTCCCCTGAAATAAATCGTGGGCAACTCATCTATGATAACCGAACTCTTTAGCTGTCCCTTTTTATTAATCAGTTTTACAATCCTTGAATTGTACAAACCCAACGCTGCTGAATAAATATTTTGACGGTCGGGATTGTTACCCACGCACAAAATTTTAGGTTCTTTCGGGTTGTTGATGTCAAGCGTAAAATCATCGCCTGTCATTACCCAGTATAGTTGTGGGCTGATCATTCTTGATAGCGGAATTTTTGCCGATGCTATTTGTCCTTGCAACTGGTCTTGCGCTCCGCCTTGCCACGCATCCATAAAGGGCGACAAATAATTTTCCAAATCGGGGTATGATGTTAAAATCGTGAATACGTCCGAATACTTTTTATTCAGTAATTCAATAGCGTGTGGGAATGTACAATACTTGCCATCCTCATAGATTTTCAGATACCAAATAATAGCAGCCAATAAGATAATTGGGCTTTCCACGAAAAAATCCCCTTGCTTCTGTATCCACGACCTGTTAAGGTTCAGCATTATGGTATATGCGGCTTCGTAGGCATCTGAAATATCCGTCATAAAGTCGGGATTGAGCGGGTTGCAACGGTGGCTCTTGCGTGGGTCGTCGAAATTTATCACGTAAAATTTTGTCACGTCCTAAAAAAAGTTTACACTTTTTATATTAATACTAAAATTCGTTTGCTGTTCAAATATAATCCTAAAATAATTTGTCGTTTATTCATTCTTTTACACTTTTTTGTGTAAAGCTATTTTAGGACAAGACATCACGATGATAGCGTTCTTTGATAAACGTGGTAAGATGATTGTAAACTGTGATATACTTGTTGTAGGTGCTTTGTGAGCGTTCTTCCTTTTCGACCAGTTTTTTAAAATCCTCATTTTGGTCGTTGAAGACTTTAAGTATTGCATCATCCATTACACCAACACCTAAAAAAGATAGCTTTACTTTTTGGGCGGTCGCAAAGCCCTCGTGCTTCAGCATATCTTCATAAATCTTGTCGATACGCCCACGTATGTTATCCAGTTTTTTATTAATGCTTAGTGCCTGCGCACTTTTTCCCTGAACTCTTCCGTGTTTCAAATCCCAATTATTGGGGTCAATTTCTAACTTTGTTCCGAAAGTCTTAGGGGTTCCGTCAATGGTAATACGTGCCATAATCGGGGCATTACCGTTCTTTTTCAGTTCGTTCTTTTTCAAATAGAAAAGCAGTTTGAACGTCGATTTTTTTGTCTGCTCCATAACTCAAATGTTTAATGTTTAAAATTAAATTACATTGAGTTACAAGGGAATGTAGAAAAGGGCGCAAAAGACTGAAATATAATCAGTTAAGCCATATCATTACCTTTGTCAATCGGTAACGAATTAGTAACCTAACCTTGTCAATTTAAGCCCCAAACCTATCAGACACCGACTTCTGAACTAAGACTACTCTTTTTATAAAGCCTTGTATAGCAAAGGTTTTAACCGTTTTGCTTATTTTTGCTTTTTACTAATCTTTTTTAATTAAAGTCAATATATAATTATTTACTGTTTAAGAGGACTAAAACAATCGTTTAATTGATGACTTTTATTAAATTTGAATATATTTTTCCATTATGTTCTATAATAATAAGATATTATTGATTATTTTTAATTTGATTTTGTTATCCATACAAGGTCAGGAACGACAGGAAAAATACCTCAAAGAATCTTATGATAAAATTTATGGTCTGTTTGAGTCTTATTCTGAAAATGACGATAGGGCAATGTCTTTTGTCAATAGGTATATTGATAAAGCAAAGAATGAACGTAATTTAAGTAAACTGATTGAAGGATATGAGGAAGCGATTTACTATAACAAAAGTATAGATAGAAAACTCTCCTATGCAGACAGTACGATTATTACTGCAAAAAAGTACAATAATCCGAGTCAGATTTCCAGAGCTTACCTTGGAAAAGGAATTATTTATTATTACAACCGAAGACAGTATAGATTAGCTTTAGATCAGTATCTTCTTGCGTTTAAATTTTCAAAAGATTCAAAGGATGATTACCTTAAAAATAAAATCATCTACCATTTAGGAATGGTCAAATGCTATTTGGGGTATTATAAGGAAGCAGCTGAGCATTTTGAAGAAGCCGCCGGCTACTTTGAAAGTCATATGTCGGAAAATATTCATCCTAATCTGAAGCTCAATAATGAATCCGGATATTTCAACAGTATTTACCGTTTAAGTACCTGCTATAAAAACCTGCATTTATACCGCAAAGAAGATTCCCTTATTACTATTGGTCTGGAAAGACTGCAAAATACGAGTGAACTTTCTATAGAGTATGGATATTTTCAGAAAGGGAAAGGAGTTCAGCTTTTAAAAGCAGGAAAATCGGATGAAGCTTTAACACATCTTGAGCTTTCGCAGGATATTTTAATCCATAATCAGGATTATACGTCATTGAATACCGTCTATTTTTACCTGGGAAAGCTGTATTGGCAGAGAGGCAACAGAACAAAGTCATTGCATTATCTTAATAAAGTAGATTCACTGGTCAATAAATTTCGGTTTATTACCCCGGAGATCAGGGAAGGTTATGAATATCTGATCAAAGATGCCAAGCAAAGCCGGAACTCTAAAAAGCAGCTATATTATACCAATCAGCTTTTAAAGGCGGACTCCATCATCAATGCCGACTTTGCCATGCTGTCTTCAAAAATCTACCGTGAATATGATACCGGTACTTTATTAGCAGAGAAAAAGCAACTTGAAGAGGAGCATCATAATGGTCTTGTACTTTTATATATTTCCATTGCCATTGGTATTCTTTTATTGCTATTAGCAGGTTTTTCAATTTGGAGATTTCGGAATTCAAAAAAAAGAGAGCATGAAATTGACATTAAGTATCAGGAATTATTGCAAAGATTTAATGATTCTAAAAAATATGATGCTTTCGAAGGTACTTCCAATATTCCTTCCTATGGGAGAAGCACATACAATCAGGAAATCATTGATGAAGTCAAAAGCCATCTGGAACTTTTTGAAAACAAAAAATTTTTTCTCAAGAAAAATCTTACCCTTCCAATTGTTGCTAAGATGATAGGAAGTCATCGTACGCAATTATCATATGTTCTCAATGAACATTATCAGATGACATTTAATAGATACCTTAAAGTTTTGCGTATTCAATACATCACCAATCTGCTTTTGGAGAATAGCAAATACCTCAATTATTCAATTGATAGTCTTGCTGAAGAATGCGGAATGACAAGCAGGCAGGTTTTTTCCATACATTTTATGGAGATCAATGGTATGAGACCGGTTGATTTTATAAGAAAGAGAAAGGAAGAACTGGAAAAATCCTGATTTTTTTACCATTAGTCCGGTTTTTACGTTAAAAGTAACATTAAATAAAAAAATAGACGTATGAACCGAGAAAATTTCAGAAAGAAAATTGATCAGCTATGGAAACAACTGACAACAACCGTAGACCAGATTAACAGAAGCGATAATGATATTGTCATTCGGGCTGAAGAGATCCTGATGGAAACCGACACAGCCATTAGGCAACTTAAGGATATTTTAAAGCAGTACCGGTTCTCGGATTGGAGTGATGAGATTTTTTTTTTCAAGAAAACCAAACCGCAATTCGTAGCGGTGTATATTTATTACTCCAAAGTTTTGGCAATAGAAGCCTCCAAGCCTTATGCTGATCCTCATGCATTACAAGCCTATTATGAAAAAGAAAGAGCTAATCTTTTGTATTTCTATAATGAGCAAAAAGAATTTATCAGCTACTACCGTCGGAAATCTACCTATCTGGATAAGAAATACTTTCTCCGTTTCAAAATTGATTTCAAACTAAAGCTCAGTCCGGAACTGTACAGCTATGATGAAGGATTCTCAACTTCTCACGACCATATTGTTTCTCAAATTCTTGGGAATGATTTATTAGATCAGTACTTAACAGGTAAAATCGATTCAAAAGACCGTCAGGAAAGTTCAATAGCTCATATTAAGAACCTGGAATGGACGGCTCCGAAGGTTGCCTTAATCGAGTTGTTGTATTCACTTCATCAAACCAAATGTTTCAACGGAGGTCATTCAGATCTTGCCGAAATTTTCAGGTGGGCGGAAAACGCTTTGAATATTAATTTAGGCAATTACCACAAAACATTAGGTGAAATAAGATTACGAAAAACCGACAGAACCAAATTTATAACGTTACTTAAGAAAAATTTAGACCAGTTTCTTGAGGATTTGGATGTATAATATGAATTATGATGTTTTTAGACCAATTTTTACGATGAAAAGCAGATATTTATTTTATTATATCTGATTTTCCAGCTTTTCTTGAGCTTTCAATGAATAATTCCATTGATTTTTACTTGTAAACCTGTTTATTAATAGCTGATACAAAGAAATCTTTCGGTAGTACCGAAAAGCTACCGAAAGATATTTTCTGTGATTTTGAAATTTTGTCAGACAAAACAATCTTGAAATCATGGATATATCAGTTATTACCAAGGAAGACCTTCAGCAGTTTAAAACTGAACTTCTGGAAGGTATCAGACATCTTCTCAAAGAGAATAGTACAGAACAAAAATTATGGCTTCGGACTTCCGAGGTCAAAAAGCTACTCAATATATCTTCAGGAACCTTACAGAATCTGAGGATCAATGGGACTTTGTCCTGTAGTAAGGTGGGGGGAACCCTCTATTACAATTACAAAGATATTCAGAAGCTAATGGAAGGCACCCAATCTTAATTTTTAATCTGAATTATATGAACCAGACTAAAAATATCATCGATTTTTTTGAACGCATAATTAAAGATGATCGCTTGCTTCCATCTCATATCAGCATGTACGTTTCACTTTTTCAATTGTGGAGTTTCAACAGCTTTCGGAATCCTTTTCGGATTAACCGTGAAGATGTCATGAAAGTGAGTAAAATAAAATCTTTGGCTACCTACCATAAATGTATCAGAGAACTGCATCAGGCAGGATTCATCATTTATTCCCCCAGCTATAACGCATACAGGGGCAGTTTAATTGAAATGACAAATTTTGACAGCGAAGCGATAGTTGAAAGTACTTTAGTTCAGGATCAAAAAGCATTTTCGGGAAAGGAGTACCATTTTACCGCACCGATGTTTAATGAAGTAGAACTCTATTTTAACGAGCGGGATTTTCCTTCTGCAGAAGCATCTGCTTTTTATTCCTTTTATCAATCCAGGAATTGGTTATTGTACAACAGTAAATTAATGACCAGTTGGGAGGCTGCCGCAAGGAACTGGATTTCTGAACTGAAGAAAAGTGATAGAAACGTACGAACTAAAAATAACAGTCAATGAAAAACATAGATCCACTAACCCCTATCTGGAAGCTTACGGTTGAAGAATTTCTGGAAGTTTGCAAAGAACTTAGCTCTGAAGGCAAATATGAGTATGGACTGAAAGGATTGGCAAAGCTACTTGGCTGTTCTGTTTCAAAAGCTTCGGAGATTAAGTCTTCCGGTATATTAAATAATGCCATTATTCAAAGAGGGAATATCATCATCATTAACAAAGAAAAGGCATTAAAGCTTTTTGCCAAAAAATAATGAAGCACTATCAGGAACTTATACAAAGATTTTGGGATTTGAACCAAAAAATGCATCTCGGCTCCAATGCCATTGCAATGTATCTGTATCTGCTAAAATTAGGAAATGATAACAAAGGATATGATATAATTGTTTCCGATGTTGATGTCAGTAAAGTTTTAGGACTGGCAAGAAATACGATAAAACCAACAAAAGAAAAGCTGGGTAGCATTGGATTAATTCAGTATAAAAATAAGAAGGGGAGAGCTTGTTCCTACCAATTACTGCCAGATTATGATGCGCAGATTTCCGAATCTGAAAAAGCTCAAAAGGTAAAAACCAGAAAAAAAATCAATCCTTCAATAGTTAAAAAAGATGAAAATGCATCATCGGTTGTTGTACCTATTCAAAATACAGAGGAAATAACAGTACAACAAAGCGAACCTTTACCTGTTAATCCATTAAAATATCATTTTGAAGCGACTGATATTCCTTCTCTGGAAGAATTTATAGCGTTTGCCCAAACGTTGGAGGGCTACGAAACATCGCTGGACTCCGAGATTGAGAAAAAATACTTATCCTGGGTTGGTAATCATTGGCGAAGTGTTTCGGACAGGCCCATTACCAACTGGAAATCTTCTTTGAAAAATACTTTTCCTTATATGATCAATAAGACCGATGACAATACCATGCGTATTGACTCAATTCCAGATATCAAACGACCTAAATCTTCTGATCCAAAAAAGTTGAATGACCAAAAAAACTGTATCCATTCTATAAGACAGAAAGGTAAAAAATTGAATTGTGATTGAATACGGATGATTGAAAATTACAATTTAAGATGATTAATTAAACATAGCAGAATACGATAATGGCTGTTCCCGAAAAAGATATAAGGCTTGTCCGTAAAAAATTTGAAGATAAAACTGAAAAAGTTCCTGACAAAATACGTCTGGGAAACCATTTTGTGGATGATTTTATTTTTGAAGACCATCAGGCTGCGGATATCCCCATCAATGCGCTTCGGGTGATCTTCAATATTATTTCCATAATCAGCAGTGAGCAGTTTCGTCCTGAAGACCGTCCGAAACAACTGTCATTATTTGATGAAGAATTTGAAACCGAGAACAATATTTTTGCTTCCATTAAGATCAGGAATAGTAAAATCTCTCCTAGCGGTTCAACAAAGCAGGTGATAGATGCCTATGAATTTCTTGCCAAATTCAAAATGGCGTGGTACAAATCACTCAATTCAAAAGGGAAGGAGATTAAAACCTTTGGCGGCTTAATCTCCACTCCGAGCTATGACCAGCGAGGCTTTACCAGTTTTCTCATCAGCAGCTATTGGCTGAAAAGGCTGATGATTATCCCTGAATACAACTATATCCTATACAATCTGGTCTACAATATCAGAAACAATAAGCATATTATTTTTGCGATATGGCTTTCAAAGCTTCCTGAAAACGGAACGGTTTTAAAACTCCATACACTGAATAAAAAGTTTGGATTGAATTACAAAACAACTAAGGATTTTTGCTTTAAATTTTTAAAACCCGCAAGAATCGGTTTGAATACTTTCAATACATTATCGTTCAACTATACCTACAACAAGGATTCAATTTCCATTATTCCATTTTTGACAAAAACGATTTTAGATAGCAATAATCTATCTATAAATACAAAAATTCCACCCGGGTCAGGCGAAACGTTTCCTGAACAGAGTCAAAAAATCAACCGAAGATTGATGTATTTCAAAAAAAGATATGGTTTGAAGGAAATTGAAATGTTGCAGTTCTTTCATCAGTACAGGCATATTCCACAAACCAGGGTATTGATAGAAAAAGCTTTCAAAGAGTTTATCCAGATAAATCGAATGAAAGGAATTAAAACAACAGAATTTCGGGGAATTGCTTTTCTGAATGAAATTCAGGAGCTCATTATAAAATTATACAGGACTACCAAAATGGGAGAAATACTCCCCAACGGTTACCCGATCATTGTCTGATTTCGGAATTGCACTCACCCGGAATTCGGAATTGCACTCACTAAAGTTAAGAAAATGTTAAAATATTCGATTTTTTGACTGCGAATTCGGAATTGCACTCACTCCCATGTTTTTGAATCCTTCAAAAAAGTGGATAACCATAAAATATTGTGGATAATACCAAATATCAACCGAAAACTAAAAATTGAATTCGGAATTGCACTCACCATAAATAGGGGTAGTTTTCGGAATTGCGCTCACTCCACTTTCGGAATTGCACTCACCGGAATTCGGAATTGCACTCACCGAAAAAGTGACTGAAACCCTTTTCCATAGGGCGATGCAGCACGTAATTAAAAGTATTATAAAAGTAATTAAAAAGTCTTTTTTTATTTAAAAGGAAAATGTGGATAAAAAAATTGCTTTAAAAAAGAAAAAAAATGAATTGCGAAGAAATCAAACAAAAAATAGGAATCAGAACCGTTCTCGAATCTTTTCATCTTTTTCCTGTTAAAGAAAACAGGAAGACCGCATTTTATTTCGCATTGGACAGAGAAGAAAAAGTTCCCAGTCTTTCCGTTGATTTTGTGAAAAATACAGCGTTTGACTTTGGAACCGGAAAAAGCTATGATGTGATTTCTATTGTGCAACTGATGAAAAAATGTTCTGTTTCGGAAGCGTTGAAATACCTTTCGACATTTAATTTTTCAATGCAAAATGAATCTTTGAATAAAGAAATACAATTTCAAACATCATATAAAATTTTAGAAATTAAAGAAATACGGCATCCTGCTTTAATTCAGTATTTGAAATCCAGAAAAGTTTTTGAGCAAAAGCTTCTGATTAAGGAAATTCATTACGAATTAGAAGGGAAGAAATATTTCGGGATCGGTTTCCAGAACAATTCTGGTGGTTTTGAAATCCGAAATCTTTATTCTAAAATTTGCCTAGGGAATAAAGATATTACATTGATTGAAAGTGAAAATAATCCGAACAGTGAGATTGCCGTTTTCGAGGGCTTTTTTGACTATTTAACCTTCAGGAATCTTGAAAGAGAACACTCTAATTGTGATTATCTGATCTTAAACTCTACGGTAATGCTTTACAAAGTCGAAAAAAAGCTTAAGAAATATGATAAAATTTCTTTGTTTCTTGATAATGATGCCAATGGAAACACAGTTAAAGCAAGAATTCAAAATCAATATCAGAATGTGGAAGACTGTTCTTTAATTTACCATGGTTATAAGGATTTGAATGAGTGGTTTTGCAAAAAGGAAAATTAAAAAGTATTATCTGTATCCTGTTCTGGATATAAAAATCCCTGCTTGTAAAGCAGGGAAGTTAGTTTTGACAAGTTTATTTTTTGGATTCTTCTACAGAAACTTTTCTGAAATCTTTGCACAATTTGCTTAATTCCAGAGCAGATTTTCTTGCTCTTGTTCCAGCTGCCTTGTTTCCTTTTTCAACTTGTTGTTCAGCGTCTTTAGAAAATGCTGCAAATTCAGCATTAATTTTTTCAATAAGTTCTTTCATAAGAATGTTTTATAAATTATTTAATAGGTTTGCAAATATAATCGTTTATTGCATTCTGTAGCACATTGCAGAAGGATTTACATTTTTTTTACCAGTTATACATTAATTTTACTGAGAAATTTTATCTATATTCATATTAATTAAAATTAGCAATGAAACTGCTATTTGAATTAGAAGATCAATATGTTAAAGAAGTACTTTACAATACCTCTTTAACAGACCTTCCTGATGAAGAATGGAAGTTGATTGATGATTTTGAGAATTATGCAATATCTAATTATGGGCGTTTAAAGAGTCTTGAGCGCTGGACTTTTTTACCCGGTAAGAAAAAGGGAAAAAAAGAACCTGAGATGATTATGAAGCTGACATTCGTAAAACAGTTTAATCAGTATCTTCAAAGTAATTTTTATCAGGTTCATTGCACTTTATCTTCAGAAGGGGAGAACTACCGAAAGTCTGTTGCTCGTTTGGTGTATTATCATTTCATTGAAAAATTTGATTTTAATGACCGCAATATTATCATTTCCTGCAAAGATGGTAACAGGCTTCATTTGCATTGGAGTAATCTGGAGAAAATTTCATGTAGTGAAAATCGGTATAAAACTTTCAGCATGAACCGCGCCAGAAACCGAAATACGATTTATTTACAGTCCGTTTGTCAATATACCGTTGAAGGTGAGCTGGTAGCAAGTTTTGAAAGTATGTATGATGCTGAAAAAACGATCGGTATAAGATGTGAAAGAATCATGGACGTTATCAATAAAGAATTTTTAACAGCGGGAGGTTTTCGATGGTTTTTAAAAAGCCAGCCTCCGGAAAAAGAAGATTTTCTGGTTACTCCAAAACCTGACCATTCAATTCCTATACTCAATAAATTACTCTGGAACAGACTTGGGAAACCAACCATTGATAAGAATAATCCGCCTGCCTGCATGAATCTATCTTTGAAAGATCTGCCGGAAGAGCTTTGGAAGGTAATACCTGGTTTTGAAGACCGTTTCGCCGTTTCAGACAAAGGAAGGGTAAAGCGTTTAAGTGGCTGGACTTCCAAGGGGAGAAAAATATTTTTAAAGGAACAGATTTTATCCCAATACCTATATGTTAAAAGTGATGCCTCATCCTCTTTGTATTGCACGTTGCGTCATAATCAAAAGAACGTACCCATCTCTATGGTCAAACTACTTTATTCTTGTTTTGTGACCGAATTTGATATGTATGATAAAAAACTTTTGGTCATTAATAAAAATAAGCCGTTTTGGAATACTAAGCTATCTAAACTTACCCTAAGTTCCATCCATTCTGTTCTTAAGAGAACAATAAAATGATTGTGGCAGAACCTTGCACGGTATCCCTTCCTAATTTCTAATTATATTTGATAATAGTATACTAGTTTATACCAATCTTAAATTAAGGAAATTTTTACTCTTTACGGATTACCGTAAAATACTTTATACATCTTTAATTATTTTTGGATCTAACAAAAATATATTTATTCATGGCAAGATTTATTACTAGGATTGAGTTGCATAATGCTGATTCAGATGACTATGAAATTCTTCATCAAGAAATGGAAAGAGAAGACTTTAATAAAACAATTGAAAGTGATGATAATATAGAATATCATTTACCTGATGGAGAATATTTCTACAATAAAGTAATACCATTTGATCTAGATAAAAAAGATTATGAAATAGTTTTAGAAAAAGCTAAAAAAGCAGCAAGTAAAACCAAAAGATCTTTCAGTATTATTACAAGTAGAACAGATGCTTTAAAATGGCATAATCTTAAAAAAGTCGAATAAAACTAATTCGTTATGGTAATTTTAGGTTGACAATAATGCAAAAAGCACGATTTATTTTAGTATTGATTTTATTTTTAGTATAAAAATATATAAGAAAGATTTAAGGCTGAAAAACAAGAAACCCTCTATTTTAGAGGGTTTCATTATATTAAATTAAAACATTTATTAAACGTTTACTTCCAGTTCAAATGGATTACTAATGGATCTTTTTCCAAATCGTTCTAATAATTGAACATTATCGTCAGGACTAATATTTTCTTTTATTAATATTTCTTTAACCTTAGGCTGTTTTAATCCTGGAATACGAATGTTAAAAAATGGCCATAAGCGATCACTCTCATATCGTTTATTTATATCTGGAAAGCCTATTATTAAATTATAATTATTACTATTATGTTTAAATTCTTCCGAATATTCAAAATACCATGTTCCATTTTCTTTCGAATACGACAATACCCCTACTTTTAAATCTTTTAAAAATAAGTTAAAACTCTTTACAATTGGTTGTAATTCATAACCCTTAGAAGCATCTATAATTTCGTCTACTGGTACAGAAGCTCCTTCTTTTCGTAAAATTGCTAAAATACGTCCTAATCCTAACATAATTTACTTTTTAATTTTTGAAATCTTTCTTTAATAATAATTCGTATAATTTTTTTTCTTTGCTCTGAAAAATAAATAAAAATCTCTTTTTCTAATAAATTTAATATATTATTTTCCATTTCGTCGTTTATAAGCTCTTCAATTATGGATTTGAATTCATCATTATAATTCCACAGAAATTTGATTAATTCAAAATGATTAATTGATTTATCATCTTCTATACTAATTCTTGGACATGAATTCTTTAAATATTTATCTATTAAAGTTCCATTATCTCTATCATAATTAATAAGATACTTTTCAATATTTGCTTCGTCAAAATTCCAAAGCAATCCTCGTGCCGAGTCATATATTGGTGCAAAGATAACACTATTTTTTGTATTTTTGATATTCCTTATTATACCCCAATTGTAAAAGTGTCTATCATTGTTACCTACAATAGCATCAAAAGTCAGCATTTTAACAAACTCTTGCATGATATATTCAAATTCATCAGGAAAAACATTTCTAATAGCATCTTTTACAAACTCAAAAGTAAATAGTTCTCTTGCCATTTTTCTATTATTTGCTATATATCTAGCTTCATCAAAGTTTCCTATATATTCACCACAAATATCTGCAGCATGAACTAAGACTTCTTCTTCAGAACTTAAAAAAAATTTACTTAAAAATCTTATTTGATTATTCGCAATCACTAGTCTAGCTTCATTCATTTTCAGACATAAAATATCACCAATCCTATTTATTGCAAATTCTATAATAGATTCATGAGGATACCATTTTTCGGCTGTTTTTGCAATATATGGGGTCCATGTCTCTAAGTTTTTCTTTTTTAATTTTGAATTTTTAATATACTCATACACAAAAATGAATTGTTTTGGAGCATCACCATCTAATGGTATATCTTTTATATAGTAATTTTTATTTTTAAGAATTTGAATGTTATTAAGATTAAAAATTTCTCCAGAATTACTAATTGAAGTTTCAAGTCTTAGTTTTTTATCAATCATAAACCAAAAATAATTATTTTTACTAGTATAAAATACAATATTGATAAAATACTTATTAATTTTTAATTGTTTTAGATTTTGGAATAAATTAAAAATCATTTTAGTTCTTATTTTGTCGTTATGAAACAAATTTCCGCCATAGTAACGACAAAACACGTCGTATTAAAAATAATATTTTGGTTTCTTAACTAGAGTATATTGAATTTAGATACATGATGAAAGAACTTGAGAGATTAAAAATTTATTATTCAATTTCATGATTTGAATTTTCGACTTAGACCTTCTGAAAACTCTCTGTGTTGCTATTATTTTTGTCAACCTGTTTTTCTGTATTTTTCTGAATAGTTGTATTTTTTAAATTTTCTTTTAAAAATTCACTTGTAAAATTGATTAAGGTTATCAGTTTTTTAATGTAAACTTTTTAAATATATTTTTTAAAAAAGAAACTAAATAAAAATCTGACTATAACTAATTTTTTCAATCTTCAAAAGACGTTGGAAAAGCCATTTTCTTCAGGGGTTTCCTTTTTGGTTTTACGTTGACAAAACGTCGTTGAATGATTTCCTGACTGCGGTTTTACTTTTTACTGTTGCAAATGTAGCACAGCATCATTCACTCAAAAAAATCTTTTTGGGTTTCTAAAAACATTTTCTCCACAAGTTCCAAAAATCTTTTCAGACACTCCTAAATCCTTCGGACAAAAAAATTTCAAGCCCGATTCAAAACTTGTAAGCAATTACGGGAATTGAATCGGGTTTTGTGTACCTGATACTGTGCTGTAATCATCGGCAAAGAAAAAGCCGGAACCTCAGTTGTACGAATCAATTCAACCCAAGACGTTCTTTGACATCAACGGTAAAAACAAAAATAAAAACCAACAAAAAATACCGCATTTCCAACTTGGAAAATACGGAAAAAGAAAAAAGCCGAGTGTCCTCGATAC
This sequence comes from Cloacibacterium sp. Arc13, assembly GCF_041431305.1. NCBI lineage: Bacteria > Pseudomonadati > Bacteroidota > Flavobacteriia > Flavobacteriales > Weeksellaceae > Cloacibacterium > Cloacibacterium sp. Arc13. The sequence continues at coordinate 71,125 of NZ_JASMRM010000005.1, read as the reverse complement.
CTAATCAATTCACTCGAAAATTTCAACCAATAACAGACAAAAAATCAATTAAAAAATTAACAAACTAAATCGAAAAATTATGAACATCATCGTAGGCAGAATTACTCAAAATGCAGTAATCAACATCTTAAAAAACGACAAAAAAGTCGTGAACTTTTCGGTAGCCATTAATGACAGCTACAAAACCAAACAAGGGGAACGTAAAGAACAAACCACCTATTACAATTGCTCTTATTGGATAAATACCAAAATAGCAGAGTTTCTTACTAAAGGAACTTTAGTGGAATTATCGGGTAGAACAAGCAGTAGTGCGTGGATAGGAAAGGACGGAGAAATCAAATCGGGATTGAACTTCCGTACATCAAACATCAAATTGCATGGTGGAAAGCAAAAATCTGAATTCAATAATGCATCAACGGTAAATCCACAAAATAACAATAGTAATCCTTTTGCTGATGAAACTGATGACGATTTGCCATTTTAACCTAATCACAGAGAATTATGGAAGCACAATTTAATTTTCAAATGAAAAATCGAAACGACAAAAGAGAATGGGAAAACATTGAGGTTTATTACCAAACTCATTGCGATAGAATCACAGCAATACGCTATGCAAGGAAACTTTCTAAAATATTCAAATCAGAAATCAGAATGACACAAGGAATCAATCCATTCAAAACAAGTGGAACATACATTTATGAAATCGAATAATCTTTAAGAATCAGAAATTATGGCAAACTGGTGCAGTAATACAGTGGTTTTCGAGGGTAATCCCGAAACGATAGAACAGATAAAATGGCTGTTTCAAAGCATGGCAACAAAAGAACAGCAGGAACAAAAAGGGCAACTTCCCGACTTTGTAAATCAATACAATGGCGGATATTTTTTCGATTTGTATTTTGATAATGAAGAAACAACAGTATTTCAGTATCAGACCAGATGGTCGCCCAATATTGAAATTATCCAAGAGATAGCAGAATATTACAAAGTAGATTTTGTGCAGGATTACGAAGAGATGGGAAATCTTATCTACGGACAGGCAATACATCACAATGAAATACTTCAAGACATTTATCTCGAAGACGAAGATTTTGAACAATATGAGTATGATGAAGAAAACGATTGCTATCATTTTGAGGACAAAGAATATGAAAGCGATAGCGAAATCTTGCAAATCCTTTTGGAACGAAAAATCAAAAATCAGTTTAAGATTATTAAAAATCAATAGTTATGACACGTTCAAACTTACATATCAAATTGAGCAATGGAAAATCCATTATATGTGTTGCCGATAGCAGTTCCGCACCCGAACAGGGTTATATTGTAGAACAAATTTTATTGCCACTTCTTTCATTTGACGATAGCGAACAGGAAATGGCTCTACTATCAGAACATTGTACGATGGATGAAAGGCGAACCAACGCAACGTACCGATACACGATTAACCTAATTACTAAAGAAGTTAAGTTTTTTGAAGAGCATTTCAGTTATACAAAGTTGAATTTCAGAAAAGGAAAGGATATAACGGAACGCTATGACATTTACCTAAAATCTATTAAACAGCAATAAAAATTTTAAACAATGCAAACCAATTTTTTCAGACATATAGCGAAATTAAATCTTACAGGTGATTTACACTTCACCCTAAGACCAACAGAAGAAAACAGTTTTGTCCTTTCTGTACTGCTCAATAATGAGCAGTGCGGGGATGAAGCAAGAAAATTGATACCGCCCTTAAATCTAAAGGGCACGGCAGAAGAATTAGACAACGGTTTTTTTGATAGTATTTCTGCACCATTACAGACTGCTTCGGGACTAATGGTAGATATGGAAAGCTTCATGAAGCAACTGGAAGAAGTCAAAAAGAAATCTGCAATGGAAAAAGAAAAGACCGACAAGGAGAAAAAGGAAAAAGAAGCCAAAGAGAAGAAATACAAAGATGCTTTTCAGAAAGCCGAAGCACTCGAAAAAGAGAGTAAATACAAAGAAGCGTGGTCAGCACTTCCGAAAGTATCGGAAAACCCCGATTTCGCAGAAACTATTCGCAAGAAGCAGGCTGAATACGAAAAGCATTTTGCCCCAAGTCTTTTTACAGAACCTGCCAATGAAAATGTTTAATCTCAAAAATCAGAACAATGTTATTAGCAACCCTATTAGAAAGAGTTTTCATACTGAAAGACAACGGACAGGAAATAAAACTGACTGACCCCGAACCCAAATGGAGTGTAGAAGCCGTAATGAATTTTTACGCCAATACTTATCCTATTTTAACTACTGCCAAAGTTTCCGCACCACAAATCAAAGATGATGCTGTAGAATACAAATTCGAGAGCGTAATGGGTACAAAAGGTTAAACCAAAATTTTAAAACGATGAACTATGCAACGCAACATCATATCGGGAAAAATCAGTCTTCCCGAAGAAAAAGAACAACAAATATTACATTGGCAATTGGGCGACTTCGCAAAGTGGCTTCAAAGACCCAAAACAGCACACGAAATACAGAAAGACCAACAGAAATCCGTACCGACAGCAATGCTTTCAATGGTTTTCTGAAGTGTCGTTTTCTTCCAAAACAGGAAGAAATGCCAACCGTACAGGATTGTAAAGAAAGGTTAAAAATAGAAAGGGATTTTTATCAATCCCTTTCCAATTTTGCCCGACAATACAATATAGAGCCGATGCAGACCAAAGATTTTGGATTTCCTTATAATATAGCTTTGGCGATGTGGGATTTAGAAAATAAAGTGGAGCAGGTCAATGAAGATTGGAATAGTTTTAAGCTGATACGGAACAATCGAAAAATTCTTTTTGTGAAAGAGGAACGATATTATACAGGAACATCTCTTTATTATGTTCCCATTGTACCGCTTTTTCAAATGCTGAAAGACCCAAAACATAAACAGAATGCTCAATTACTGCTTTCGGTTTGCAGTTATCTGTATCATATTGCAGATGTACCGTATTACAGACAACAGAACAGTTATATGTATTGGATATACGAAATGCACGAGGATTGGATAGAACAGGGCGATGAAGCTGAAGAAGATATGCAGGAGTTCAGACGTGAATTTAAAATCTCAAAAACAATAGGCGACAAGATAGAGAAAAAACTATTTAACCGTAAAAATCTGGAACTATTTGAAAAGCGTTTGAACCATTTTAAAAGCCGTACTGATTTCGACCACGATTGCTATAAAGTGGCTTCCGATGCTTTTACCCTTTATACGGAATATCCGGAAACAAGCATTTTCAGAAATCAGCCAACCCCCGATAAAAACCCATATTTTGATGATGATGAAAATAGAGCAATCGGTATGGATATGTATATTTCATTTGTTGCCGATACTAAAGGTTGCCTATATGATAATATAGAAGAAAGCATTAATGCAGAGTTCAACGAATACGGAAGTATTGAAGAGCCTACCATATATACTCCTATTAATGGAACTGAATTGAGCAAAGCAGATTTTAATTTTGAAAATCGCTTTTTTACCCTAATGGAAGATTTATATAAAATATTAACTCCTTAAAATAATAAAAATGAACGAAATAATTGATATAGCAAATGACTTCGGGGCATTATATGAGCCAAAATCTGCATTGGTTTTTTATGAATCCTTAGATAACAATGCAACGATGTATGTCGAGCATTTTGATATGGATAGGAATGGCAATCCAATCAACGCCCATCCTTTGACCGTAAATGAAGCAAAAGCATTAGCAAAATCATTACATACTGATGAAGAAAAGGACAAAACTTTTCTAAAATCAAAAGGGATTTTACCAATCAACATTCTGAATATCGACCCTAGCCAAAACGGTTCTGTACTTTGGTACACTAAATCACAGGAGCGACAGATGTATTTTGTGAAGAATTTGGAAATTCCCAATGGAAAAGCCCATGTTCCTGCAATGCTTTGGTTTGCCGATAAAGAAAACCTTTCGGTTTTTGCATTGACAAGTGACAAAAGACCAACAGAAAAAACACCTTTGTATTATGCCCCATTTTTCAATGTGTATGAGGACGGAGCAGTATGTATGGGAACGGTGGATGTCAATATCAAAAATTCAGCTTCCGTAGAAGAATTGACCACCGCTTGGGAAGATTATTTTTTCAATTCTTATTTCAGTCACTTACTGGACAACTACAATCCGATAAAAGGAAACTGTGTAAATCTTTGGAAAAAATTAATGGAAAAAAATGAAGATTTTCCTGCCGACATATTAAAGAAGAACAATAAAACCCTCAAAAATCTATTATGATGAATATAACAAAACCAACAGTTCATTTTGTAGATAACGACTTACTGAATCCTACCAATCCGATTTCGGTAAACCTTATTGGAGCAGGAGGAACAGGTTCAAAAGTTTTAACCGCTTTAGCGGAAATGAACCATTCCTTAATTGAACTAAGACACGCAGGATTGCAGGTTCGTTTATGGGATGATGATATTATCACAAATGCCAATTTAGGCAGACAGCGTTTTGCAGAAAGTGAAACAGGATTGTATAAATCTGTTGCCTTAATCAATCGTGTAAATCGTTTTTTCGGGACAAGTTGGAAAGCCGAAACTGTAAAATTTGAAAAAGACCGTTTTGAAAGATTTCCCGAAAATGCAAAGGCAACCATTACAGTTACCTGTGTGGACAGCGTAAAAGCAAGGTTTGAAGTTGCAGAAATTCTGAAAGGAAAAAACGAGTACAGGAATTACAACAACGAACCGAAATATTGGATTGATATGGGGAATAGCCAATTTACAGGACAGGTATTGCTTTCAACAGTTGGGGACATCAGACAGCCCAAATCCGAGAAATATGAAACGGTGTCAAATCTTCCATTTGTTACGGAAGAATTTGGAGAACTTTTGAAACAATCCGAAGAACAGGACGATACCCCAAGCTGTTCACTTGCAGAAGCATTGGAAAAGCAGGATTTGTATATTAATTCGGTATTGGCACAAATGGGAAGTTCACTTTTATGGAATCTATTTCGTAATGGGCTGACCGAAAACAGGGGATTTTTTCTTAATCTGAAAAATTTCCATTCCCAACCGATAAAACTGTAAAACAAGCCGTCTAGCTACAACCCCGAAAATCGGGGCGGACGGCAAAAATACATTTCCTCCCTATGGTCGGAAACGTATTTTTGCGGAAATCGGAGCAACCCCATTTCAAAAACATAGCCTTATTTTGGAGGTAATGTTTTTGAAAAAAGGTTGCGGGATTTATATTTTGAAAGTAAATATTATTTTTTAGAAAAATTCTCTTTGTTTATATTTGTCTAAAACAAATCTATCTAAAATGATTTATGCTGTACCAACAAAAAAAGGATTAGGGGTTGAGTTATGGGGAACTCGTGAAGATTTGGAATACTTATATGAAGTTATTTCAAAATTTTGGAATGATGAAAATCTCCTTCACATCAAAGGTTATGAAGACAAAAATAAATTGATTAGCAGTTTTTCTTATGAAATCCGAAAAGCATCATATGGAAGTAGGCTAACCAGAAATAGTAGTCATTATTCCTTTGAAGAAATTCCATATTTAGGCTTTAAAGTTTCTTGGGTACACATTGTATTTTCTATAGCGGCATTGAGATATAATATGAGAATGGTAGAAAGCAATAAAGGAGAAATAGCAATGTTTTTACACCTCGAATATTGGATTGAAAGGGCAATGGAAAGCTATGATTCTATAGGAGCAAAAAAACTATTACCATTTTTGAATGATGCTATCGATGCGGGAAACGAATATTTATATCTTTATATGAGAAATATAAACGCAACATTTTTTGAAATGAAAGGTGGAAAGAATTCTTTCAGAAAATTAGCTGACCTACTTAGAACGTCTATATATTCTACCGAGGAATACAAAGGTTTACTTAATTTTCTTCAATCTGAAGCAAAAAAACATAATTGTGCCATTGAAGATTTAGAGTTAGACGATGACGATGATATTTATGAAATAGAATGGTGAAACCTTAAACATAATTATTGATAGCATGACAAGTGATTCTCTTCAGTCGTTAATTGAAAAATTAAATAAAAATGATACATCGTCTAGTTTGATTTATTGTAGACCAATAAGTTCTAATGTTGATTTTGCTAAAATTTGGTTGGACAAGCCAAAATTGACCGATAGTGTAACTTCCTATGATGGACCGGACATTTTTTATTTGATAAAGAATAATGAGAATATTTTTGTTGCCATTGTATTTGATATGAAAAGAGATTTGCATTGGTTTGTTCATCCCGATTTTAGAGGTAAAGGGCATTTGACAGAAGCAATGAAGAATACAATACTTCCTCATTTGTTTCTTACCAGAGATGAACAAAGAATAACCATAAAAGAGCTTGAAATTGGTTTGGCTAATTTTGAAGCTTCCGAAAAAGTAGCATTAAATTTAGGCTTTGTAAAAAGTACAGATGGAGAATACTTCATTTCAAGCGATATGTTTGTTACTGAAAATTATATTATTGGAGAAAACGTTTCGCTTTCTTCAGATAGAATTGATGAATTAAAAAAATATATTAATTTTTTGAGTAGGTCTTTGTGGACTATACAAACTGAAATAGAAATGAAATTTGGTGAAACTGACTATTCCGATGAATTAAAAGATTTGGTGTATCAAATTAGAAACCATACTTGGAAATTGGAAGATTTTTACTGGAATAATAATGAAAGCAAAGATAATTTATTGTAAGACACTCAAAAAAGGTTAAAGTGGGCAAAAATGCATTTCCTCCCTTTGGTCGGAAACGCATTTTTGCGAAAATCGGAGCAACCCCATTTCCAAAACATAGCTCTACTTTGGCGGTAATGTTTTTGAAAAAAGTTTGCGGGGTATTATGAATTATATATTTTTTTTAATTTATGGAAGCCTTCAAATTCATTTTCAATATTCTCAAATTCGATGAATTGTAAAATTTCTTTCATACATTTTCCTTTAAAACCTCTTACTTTTAAATAGTTTTCCAGTGGCACTTTAGTTAGATCCTCTAAAGTATGACAATCTATAGAACTCAATATATTCCATAGCCTTTTGCTGAACGGGAAACCACTGTTGATAAGCTTCTTATTCAGAGATATTTTTATTTTTTGTTTTTTTTGAGGAATTTTTTTTCTTCGTGAAATACATTCATTCCGAAGCTGATTTCTCATATTTTTTAGAGCATCTATATCTTTAAATATTTCTGATACAGATTTTATTTTAAAAAATACTTCAGTATAAATCTGCCGTATCCTTTCAGCACAGATTCCGTATTCTTCACAAACTTTATTCAACGTACTTTTTTTAATAAGTATTTTTTCTAAAATTTCATATTCTCTGTCAGAAAGGAGATTTTTAGAAATTTCAAGATAAAATCTGTTTGTCATATCAATGACTTTTTGTTCTGAAATACTTAGGTCTTTTATAGAATTTTCTTCCATAGTCATTAAAGTATTTTGAGAAATGAATGACTTTTTATTGATGTCTGCACTCATATTTTGGGCATTTATTTCGTAGAATGCACAAAAAAGCGCAGACACTACACTTACTGATATTGAGGCACTGGTAATTTTGCAAGACAAATATATAAAAGTCCTGATAAATATATAACAATCCGTTTTTAATTTTGATCTTATTATGAACTGATTGGCTGTAACTCTTACTATCAGGCAGTTATTGACTTCGTGATTATTTCATCTTCATTCTGGGTAATCCGATTTCGTGTGTCTGCGGATAGGGCTTTCTTGAGGTCATACTGACATCTTCTTTAATATTATGATGTATTTCCAAAGACTTATCCTTATCCAAAGCATATCTCGGATCAGGAATGAAAGGCATTTTTGCCATTTTCAAAATAGTTATTGAAGGAAAATGAAAATCCACTTCCACTGTTCCTAACAGCAAATAGCAACCACCTCCCTGAAACGGATACTGAGTAAGGTTATCCGGAAAATGAGCCGTATCGAAATATTCACCTTCCGCATCAATCCATGTTCCGAAATACATTGCTCCTCTTTTGGTAGGAACGTGTTTCCTTGAAATCAGATACGCCAGCATTTTAACCTGTTTTTTATGATACTTTGTCAGATCTTTTGCCATTATACTTCCCCTGTATTTTGTCTGAAGTAAATCAAACGGGCTTACCGAAACCGGAAATCCCAATATTTCAATTTCATCAAAGGCATCTTCCAAAGGATGTCTGCTGACCTTGGGGAGTGTATAGTTTTTCTGTGGTCCTTCAAGTAAAGTCGGGTGCCTGTAGTTGGGCTTATTTCCTGCTAAAAGAAACCTCGCTTCAATCAATAGTTCGTGCTTTTGTTTTCCTGTAAACCGGAATGCCCCTATAAAAATCAGGATTTGCAGGTTTTCAATTCCGATAGGAATCCTTTTCACAAAATTTTCCAATGACAGATAATCGCCGTTGATTTTTCTCTCTTCAGGAATTAATTGGGCAATTTTACTTTCCAGTTTTTCAATGTGCATTAAACCCAGATACACCTGTTTTCCGTAAAGTGTAGTTTTGAACTCACTCGAATTCACACAGGGATTTTGAATAGTTGCTCCCGACATTCGGGTTTCGTGAATGTAAACTTCCGTTCGGTAAAAACCACCACCATTATTAATGGCGGATACCATAAATTCAATAGGGTAGTAGACTTTCAGATACAGACTTTGGTAGCTTTCCACAGCATAAGAAGCAGAATGTGCCTTGCAAAACGAATATCCCGCAAAAGATTCAATCTGGCGGTATACTTCTTTGGATAACTGTTCCGGATGCCCCAGCGCCTTACAGGATTCAAAGAAATGGTCTTTCACCTTTTGCAAAGCAGACAGCGACCTTCCTTTTCCGCTCATTGCCCTGCGTAAAATATCCCCGTCAGGAGCAGAAAGCCCTCCGAAATGAAGTGCAATTTTAATCACGTCTTCCTGATAAACCATGATTCCATAGGTTTCCCCGAGTTCTTTTTTAAAAACCTCGTGGAAGTATTCAAATTGATCAGGATTATTATGCCTGAAGATGTATTCTTTCATCATCCCGCTTTGGGCAACACCCGGTCTGATAATGGAAGAAGCTGCCACCAGTACTTTGTAATTATCACATTGCAATCTCCGGAGCAATCCTCTCATGGCAGGACTTTCAATATAGAAACAACCGATTGTTTTTCCTTTGCTTAAATATTCATTGCATTTAGCTTCATCTTTGGATAGGCGTACATCTCTGATATTAACTTTTATACCCTGTTTTTCCTCAATCAGCTTTACAGCATCGTCAATTGTTCCTAAACCTCTTTGGGAAAGGATGTCAAATTTTTCCAATCCTATTTCTTCTGCAACGTGCATATCGAACTGAACAATTGGAAAACCCTTCGGCGGCATTTCCAGAGCGGTAAAATTGGTTATAGGTTCCTCAGAAATTAGAATTCCGCAGGAGTGCATACTCCTTTGATTAGGAAATTTCTCTAAAAGCTTACCATATTGATGCACCAGACGTGATACGGAGTTATCATCGTGCTGCTCAATAGGTTTTGTGGTTAAGGCGTCCAGTTCTTCCTTTGGCAATCCGAATACTTTTCCGACCTCCCGTAAAATAGATTTGTATTTAAACTCAACATTGGTTCCACAGAAAGCAACATGGTCTTTGCCATATTTATCAAAAATATACCGCAAAATGATGTCCCGTTCCTGCCAGCTCCAGTCAATATCAAAATCAGGCGGAGTTTTCCGGTTCAGATTCAGGAATCTTTCAAAATAGAGATCGAGTTCCAAAGGGCAGATGTCGGTAATTCCCAGACAATAGGCAATAATACTATTGGCTCCGCTACCTCTTCCCACGTGCATAAATCCCATTTTGTTGCTGTATTGGACTATATCCCAGGTAATCAGGAAATAGGCACAAAAATTCAGCTGATGAATTACATTCAACTCTTTTTCTACCCTTGCTTTTGCTGTTTCGTCATTATTGGGATACCTTTTTTTTAACCCTTTGTAGGCAAGCCGCTTTAATAAATTGAAATCATTTTCCTTACTATCCGTAAAATGTTTTTTATTCTTAGGTGTCGAATAATCAAATTCAAAATGGCATTGTTCCAAAATCCATTTTGTGTTTTGAATGATTTGAGGGTATTGTTGAAACTTATTCAGAAGCTGGGAAGGCGGAATAAAAGTTTCACTTTTCTTGCAGTAATCATTCTCTTCCAGTTTTGTGACCAAAGTATTCCGGTCAATCGCCCTAAGTATTTTATGGAGATTATATTCCTTTTTTGTACTGAAAGTAACAGGCTGCAAAATGACCATTTTCGAAATATACTTTTTGAGGGATGCATTCATCAATAGGTTCACCTCTTCAGGTCGCACTCCGATATATTCGTTTTGGTGTAGTTCAGCAGGAAAGTTATTGAAAGGATAGATCACAATCACTTCTGAAAATGACGGATGGTATATAGGTAATTCTTTTCCTTCACAATTCTGTTCGGTCAGAAGCCTGTTGATTTCTGCAATTCCGGTTCTGTTTTTTGCCAGACAAATGTAATAAAGTTGATTGTCGTTTCTGATTTCGACACCAACGATTGGTTTTATATGATGTTTCTTACACAACCTGTGAAAATCATAAATTCCTGTAATGGTATTGATGTCTGTTAGAGCAACCGTATCAATACCCATCCCAACATATTGCTGAACGAGTTCCTTTACGGAAATCGTTCCGTAACGCAGGCTGTGATAAGAATGACAATTCAAAAACATGGCAAAAATTATGATGTTAATAATCCTGCACCCAGCCTTATGCTTTTTGCACCAAATCTTACTTTAATCTTATCCATTGTTTGGTAAAGACTCATAAGCTCCTGAGTATCTTCAAATAAATCCATCTGATGACATCCGTGCACCAAATCAGTAAATTTTATTCCGATTAAACGGATTCTCATTCTTCGGGTATAAAGTTTATTGAATAGTTCTAATACATACTTGCGCAGTGTATGGTCAGAAGAAGTGTAGGAAATTTTGTACTGTTTGGTTTCCGTATCGAAATTGGAATATCTGATTTTCACCACTACTACTGAAGCCAGCCATTTTTCTTTTCTAAGCTGAAAGCAGAGCTGTTCTACCATTCCCGATAATATACTTTTGATACCTTCAATATCAATAGTATCTTGTGAAAACGTATTTTCCGTAGAAATAGATTTCCTTTCAGAATAGGGGATAACAGGTGTTTCATCAATTCCGTTTGCCTTTTTCCAAAGCTCAGAGCCATTTTTTCCAATGAGTTGCTGTAAAACTTCTATAGGCATTTCAGAAAGCGTACCGATATTCCTTATGCCAATTCGGGAGAGCAGCTGAAAAGTTACATTTCCAACCATTGGAATTTTTTTTATAGAAAGTGGATTGAGGAATGGTTTTACTTGTTGCTCGTTAATTTCTAATTTGCCTGTAGGCTTGGATTCTCCGGTTCCTATTTTGGAAACAGTTTTATTGGTGGAAAGGGCAAAACTGATCGGCAGTCCTGTATTTTTAGTAACGGATTCTGCAATCTCGGTAGTCCATTGGTAGCACCCGAAAAATTTATCCATTCCTGACAAATCCATATAAAATTCATCAATGCTTGCTTTCTCAAGAACAGGTACTTTTTCCTGAATAATTTCAGTCACCGTTCTGGACATATTGGAATACATTTCCATATCCCCTTTGATTACTTTAGCTTCGGGGCAAAGCCTCAACGCCATTTTTATCGGCATCGCACTTCGTACCCCAAAGTATCTGGTTTCGTAAGAACAGGATGCTACAACACCTCTCTCCCCGCCACCAATGATGAGAGGAACACCTACCAAACCTGAGTTTTTCAGACGTTCACACGATACGAAAAATGTATCTAAGTCCATATGTGCAATCGCTCGTTTCATGCTGACAAAATTATATTCATTTTGTATCATTTTTATTATATTTGCAGATACAATTTGTATCAATGTCGATTTTTTCAGATAACATAAGGTTTCTAAGGAACAAGAGAAATTTATCTCAGCAAGGTGCAGCAGATCACCTTGGGATAAGCAGGGTTCGTTATTCAAAGTATGAAGATGGACGCTCAGAGCCACCATTCGATGTTTTGGTGAAAATATCTAAGTTATTCTCTGTAAGTATTGATCTCATGCTTACCGTAGATGTGAGAAAATATTCTTTAGAAGATGTCATAAAGCTCCCGGATAATCGTATTGTTCTGCCCATATTAGTGGACGAGGCAGGAGATAATAAAATTGAAATCATTCCTCATAAGGCTTCCATGGGTTATTTGGAAGGTTATAGTGATCCGGAATACATTGAAAGTTTACAGCATATGTCTTTGCCATTTCTGAGGAACGGAATATACAGAGCCTTTCCTGTTGAAGGAGATTCTATGCCACCCTATAATGACCGGACTTTTATCGTAGGAAAATATATTGAAAGCAGAAATGATCTTAAAATCGGGAAAACATATCTTTTTATTACAAGGGAAGGGATGACTTATAAACGATATGCCGACCAAAATGAGTACGGAACGGTGGTAAACGCTGATAATAGCTTTTACAATTCTTACGAAATTGAGTGGTCGGATGTACTGGAAATCTGGGAATATGAATGCAGTATCAACAGGGATGATCTGGGGCTTTGGAATAATAGCCAACCGGATGTACAGGCAATGTTCTTATCTTTAAAAAATGATATACAAATTTTAAAAAACCAAATAGAAAACAGGTGATGAAAAAGCTGATATTTTTATTTTTACTATTCCCATTTATTGCTTTTTCTCAAATCCTAGCAAAAGTTATAGGTATTTCGGATGGAGATACTATTACGGTACTATTGGAAGGAAATATTCAAAAAAAGCTTCGGCAGGCAGAAGTGGATTGTCCCGAAAGCAGACAGGCATTCGGAAAGAATGCTAAACAGTTTACCTCGGAACAGGTTTTTGAAAAACAAATATCTTTTAGAGAAACCGATACTGACCGCTATGGAAGAACCATTGCCAAAGTTTATTATGATAACGGGAAATACCTTTCGGCAGAAATCATAAAAGCAGGCTTGGGTTGGTGGTATTACTATTTTTCTAAAGACCAGTCTTTAGAAAAAATGGAACAGGATGCGAAATCTCAAAAACTGGGTTTGTGGCAGGACAGTAATGCTGTTTCACCTTGGGAATACCGAAAAATGCTTAGAAATAATATTCCCTAAGCAAAGATTTTGGATATTTATTTGGATATGAATACCGGTAATGCATTCTATTTTGCTTCCCAAAACAAAATGCAGAAATCAAAAAATACTTCTAAAGACTGCGCAAAATAGATACAGCTTAATTTTAGAACCTGCTCAAAGTAGATACAATTCATTTCTAAAAACCTGCTCAAAAGAGATGCAGGTTATATTTTATAAACCTGCTCAAAGTAGATACAACTCATTTCTAAAAACTTGCTCAAAAAAGGTACAGGTTATATTTCTAAACCTACTCAAAGTAGATACAGCTTAATTCTAGAACCTGCTCAAAAGAGATACAGGTTGTATTTATAAAACTGCTCAAAGTAGATACAGCTCATTTTTAAAAACTTGCTCAAAAGAGGTACAGGTTATATTTCATAAACCTGCTCAAAACAGCTACAGCTCATTTCTAAAAACTTGCGCAAAACAGATATAGGTTATATTTCTAAACCTGCTCAAATTAGCTACAACTTAATTTTAGAACCTACTCAAAAGAGATACAGGTTAAAATTTTTTTTTGTTTCTGAAGCATTTTATTATGAAATTATTTATAATCAATAGGTTACTTTGTTTTTGAGAACTCTGAAAAGTATGAGCGTTTTGAAGAGCAAGATGTGTCTTTGTATATACAAACTTTTCAAGTTTGATATCCAAAGACGATCTTGCCTTTTTTGCAAAAAGGGGAAAAAACTGCGGAACTTGTTTTTTTTAGTTTAAATAATTAAATTTATTAATCTTACCGAAAGGTTCATCTCAAGAATTCCATGAGAAAGTTATCTAAGATGTTTTTTTTTGTAAAAAGAGAGCAACGATAATTCCATAAAAAATTCCCAAGAATGCTGCCACAATAACATCCGTAGGATAATGAACACCGTTGTAAATACGGCTGTATGCAACCAAAACAGCCCAGCAGACTAAAACATATTTTAGCCAATTATATTTTCTTGGTAGCAAAAAGATTAGGAATGTTGCTAAGCCAAATGCGTTCGCAGAGTGAGACGATATAAAACCATACTGACCACCTGGTCCTGCTTTGCTTAAATGTATCAAATTTTCGAGAGATGGTTCATGTGATGGTCTTAGTCTTTTGAACGCATTTTTTATAAGATGAGATGCGGTCTGGTCACAGATCGTGATCAGAAAAGCAATTGCCAAAAGTACGTAAGCACTTTTCTTTTTAAATTCTCTCATAATGATATACAAAAGAAAAGTATAAAATGGTATCCAAAACAGTTTATCACTTGCCCAATACATAATCGGATCAAAAAATGAATTGTGCTTTCGGTTTATAAAAAGAAAAAGCTGAGTGTCGAGTTGGTTTATATTTTCGAGCATAGTAATGTCTTAATAATGAATATTTTAAGTTGTTGTTATTTTTATTTGAGAGTCAATATTAATATTCCCCCGATGATCATAAAACCGCCCACAGCAATTTTCCAGGTAAATTGCTCGTTTAGGAAGAAAAAGGAAAGAGCCAGCGTAATAATTATACTTCCCTTGTCTATTAATGCTATTTCTGAAACATTACCCACCTTCATTGCCCTGTAATAGAATATCCACGAAATTGTGGTCGTAATTCCCGAAAATCCCAGCAATAAAATATCTTTTTTGGTAAGATTTGAAAAATCTTTGGCGTTATTAAATGCGAATATATTGAGCCAAATTAGAAAAAACACAAATGAAGTCCGGACAGCCAAACCTGTATCTGATGCAACATTTTTCAGTCCTGCTTTTGCTATGACTGAGGTTAAACCTGCAAATATCATCGAAATGATGGCGAAAATTTGATATTGTTTCATAAAGTGTTGTGTGAGAATATGTGATATTAAAAGGCTAACTTTTTAGTATTGAAATTAGCCTTCAATAAATTTGATATTTTGTGTATTATTTAAACGCTTTGATTCCCGCAAACTTTGCTGCACTTCCAAGCTCCTCCTCAATTCTCAATAGTTGATTGAATTTTGAAACCCGCTCACTTCGGCAGCCACTTCCTGTTTTCAAATGCCCTGCACCAACTGCCACTGTCAAGTCGGCGATTGTTGTATCTTCTGTTTCTCCGCTTCGGTGCGAGATAAAGCAGTTGTAATTGTTTTTATAGGCCAGGTCAATCGTTTCCAGAGTTTCTGTAACGGTTCCAATTTGATTTAATTTTATCAAAACAGAGTTTCCAATTTTTTGGTCAATGCCTTCCTGTAGAATCTTTGGATTCGTACAGAAAATATCATCTCCCACCAGTTCTACTTTGTTTCCTAATCTCTCCGTCAATTGCTGCCAGCCTTTCCAGTCATTTTCTCCAAGACCGTCTTCCAACAAAACAATCGGATATTGTGATGTCCAGCTTTCCCAAAGTTCAATCATCTGTTCACTTGTTTTTTGTTCTTTGGTGCTTTTGAAAAATTCATATTTGTCATTGTTCCACATCTCACTTGTTGCAGGATCTAAGCATAACGACACATCTTTTCCAGGCGTAAAACCGGCTTTGGTAATCGCTTCTAAAATGACATCAACGGCTTCTTCATTGGATTTTAGATTTGGTGCAAATCCTCCTTCATCGCCAACTCCTGTGTAATATCCTTTTCCCTTTAAAATTTCTTTTAAGGTGTGGAAGACCTCTTCACCCATTCGAATACTCTCCTTAAAGTTTGGGGCATTGTGTGGTGCAATCATAAATTCCTGAAAATCGATATTATTGTCAGCGTGTCTTCCGCCATTGATCACATTCATACAAGGTACAGGCATGGTATATGTTGATTCATCCCTGAATTGTCGGTACAGTGGGATCTTGTTAAAGGCAGCTGATGCTTTGGCATAAGCAATGGAAACGGCTAAAATGCCATTGGCACCGAGATTAGATTTGTTGGGCGTCCCATCCAACGAGATCATCAAGGCATCTACATCGTTTTGAAGAAGCATTTCTTTACCGACCAGTGCATTAGCAATAATAGTATTGACATTACTGACTGCTTTTGAAACGCCTTTGCCCTGATAGCGTGTTTTATCGTTATCTCTTAACTCCACAGCTTCCTTTTCTCCTGTGCTGGCTCCTGAAGGAGAGATTGCTCTCCCTTTAAACTCACCATTGATGGTGATCTCTGCTTCAACTGTCGGGTTTCCTCTGGAATCGAGTACTTCTCTTGCGTGTACTTTTGTAATTTTCATAATATTTTTTGATGTATTTAGGTTAATAATATTTCAGAACTAGGTTGAATAAGTAATATTTTAGTTTGTTTTAAATGGTCTTTATTCAATTTTAAAAATTGGTCGATCTTACTTTTATTATCAATAAGTTCAAGACAGGCAGGATTCTCCAAAGCAGGAATTTCCGAAATATTGTACGTAATAGTCTTATAATTCAGGTAACCTGATTTTGCGATAAAGATGTTGGCTTGCTCTATTTTGCTCTCTTTTGCCTTCTTTAACAACAATTCACTTAGTGAATTGTTCCATAATCTTTTCCAAAACGATTGATCTTTTACAGATGCTCCGTATTCGAAATAAATCCTTGCGATCACTGTTGGTTTATTTTCCATTGTGTTCATTTATTTGGTTTCGTTTATATTTTTTCCGGACTGATTTTGAAATCTGGAATGTTTTGCTTCCCCGATGACCTGTTTGCCGTAAATGCTGTTATGACCGGAAAGAAGATATGATACCACGCAGGCAATGGCCATATAGATTCCGCTTTCAGCCCCGAAGAGTTCTATTCCCATCAGCATACAGGCTAAAGGGGTATTGGTTGCCCCTGCAAATACCGCCACAAATCCCATCCCTGCCAAAAGACCTGTCGGAAGAGGGATGAATAATGACAAGGCACTTCCCAAAGTAGCTCCGATAAAGAATAAAGGCGTTACTTCGCCACCTTTGAATCCTGCTGCGAGGGTAATAATGGTAAAGGCCATCTTCAATGCAAAATCGTAAGGCGGTAATTGCTGCTCAAAAGATTGAACAATGGTCGGAATACCCAATCCGATATATTTCGTGGTTCCCATTGCAAACACAGCGACGGCAACTATGATCCCTCCCACAAAAGGGCGGAGCGGCGGAAAAGATATTCTGGATTTGAAAATAGAAGTAACATAATGGATGACCTTGCTAAAGGTCGCTGCACAAAGGCCGAATAAGATCCCTGCCAGTATACTATAGATGATTGGCAAAGCTTCCAATTGGGGAACAAGGTCGATATGATAATGGGTGTGTTTAACCTGCCAGAGGTTAGTGACCAGGTCTGCCAGTATTGCTGAAGCAAACGCAGGAAATATCGCATCATATTTTATTCTTCCTATCAGAAATACTTCGAGACCGAACAAGGCACCCGCCAAAGGTGTTCCGAATATAGAACCGAAACCAGCAGCAATAGCCGAGATCAGTAGTATTTTGCGCTCAGGTTCAGTTAGTCTGAAAGGTTTTGTGAATTGATCAGCGATTGCTCCCGCCATCTGCAATGCCGTTCCCTCTCTACCTGCGGAACCTCCAAAAAAGTGGGTTGCAATCGTTCCTAAATAAACAAAGGGTGCCATCCTGAAAGGAATAATTTCCTTTGGATTGTGGATGCTGTCAATCAATAAATTATTTCCAGCCTCAATATCCTTCCCCAGATAATTGTAAAGCAAGCCGATTAACAGACCTGCAATTGGCAGAAAAGCAATGAGCCACAGATGATTCTCCCTGAAATTCGTAGCCCAGTCCAGTGATACCAGAAAACCTGCCGAGGCAGACCCTACACAGATCCCAATGATGGAACTGATTAAAAACCATTTAACGATGTATGGGAGAGTAGGGTATTTACGGAAAAAGATCTTTGTGTGAAGCTGAGCTGCTTTGCTGTTGGATCTAAAATGCTGATTTTTGGACATAATTTACCTGATTAAATGTGTTAACATTGTCTAATCAGGCGTCATCAGCTTTTTTAGGGCGGTTGGGTAAGGAAGAGCACCATTTCCTTTCAACAAATGTACAAAATAGTTTTTAGAAAATACTATTGACAGACATTATAATAATGTTTTTCAGGGATAATACTTTTTCTTCAGCCACAAACTAACCCTTACCAATAAAATTAAAACAGGTACTTCCACAAGAGGACCGATGACCCCTACAAATGCTTGTGAGGAATGAATTCCAAAAACTGCTATAGCAACAGCAATCGCTAATTCAAAATTATTTCCAGTCGCTGTAAAAGCAATAGATGCATTTTTGTCGTAGGGTACTTTCAATGCCTTACTAATGAAAAAGCTGATGAAGAATGTAAGAACAAAGTAAATTACTAATGGTATTGCAACTTTAACAACGTCCATTGGTAGCTCTAAAATTTTGTCTCCCTTCAAACTGAACATCAATACGATTGTAAACAGCAAAGCATACAAAGTAATAGGTGAAATAGCCGGAATGAATTTCCTATTGAACCACTCTTTTCCTTTTAATTTAATCAAGAAGTAACGGCTCAAAAATCCTGCAATAAATGGGATCCCTAAATAAATGAATACACTCTCGGCAACATCCTTCATTGGCACAGCAATGTTAAAATTTCCTAAGCCCAGTTTTTGTGGTAATACATTAATAAAAAGCCAAACATAAAAACTATAAAACACCAATTGGAAAATACTGTTTAATGCGATTAGCAGAGCTGCGTACTCCCGATTACCTTTTGCTAAATCGTTCCAGACAATTACCATTGCAATACATCTTGCCAGACCGATCAAAATTAGACCAATCATATAGTCTGGCTCATCCCGTAGAAAAATGATAGCTAATACAAACATTAAAATAGGGCTGATGATCCAATTTAGCAGTAGAGATACCGACATTACTCTCTTGTCTTTAAAAGCCATTGGTAATAGAGTATAATCCACTTTTGCCAACGGTGGATACATCATCAAAATCAAGCCTATTGCTAAAGGAATATTAGTTGTTCCGACAGACAAAGAATTTGTGACAGTCGAAATATCAGGAAAGAAATATCCCAAGCCAACACCCAAAAGCATCGCTAAAAAAATCCATAGGGTAAGAAAGCGGTCGAGGAATTTTAATTTTGGTTGCATCTTCTAATTATTTAGTTGAGCGTATTGTTCCGCTGTTAATAAATTTTCAGTTTCTCTCAGGTCTTCAATTTCAATTTTCACCATCCAGCCATTATCAAATGGATTAGAATTTACAAGCGTTGGCTCTTTTAAAAGTTGCTCATTGGTTTCAATTATTTTCCCTGAAAGAGGCATAAATAGGTCGCTGACGGTTTTAATGGCCTCTACAGAACCAAATACTTCGTCTTGTTTGAAATTATGATTAATATTCGGTAAGTCAACATATACGATTTCTCCCAATTCATTTTGAGCAAATGCTGTAATACCGACAGTTGCAGTTTTATTGTCGATTCGTACCCAAGTATGTTCTTTTGAATAATGTAGATCTTTTGGAAGTTCCATTTTTTTAGATTTTAACAATTAATAGCCACGTCTTAGATTTTCTGCATACTCGTTTGGAAGAGGGCTGTCCTCCACTGCCTTTGCTGCCTTTTCAAAGTCATAGTCGAAGCGGATAAATTCTACACTGATGCTTTCTTTGTTCAAAACAGAACTGTTTTCATCAACTGTCAACATCACATAACCACCTCTGATATCATTGTCTTTCGGCTTCCCAACGGAACCGATATTTACTGCGTGACGAAAATGATCTTGTCCATCAATACCCGAATTTAAAACTCTATGATATGGTTTGTGTGTATGTCCGAAACACATAATGTCGGCATCGGCTTGTTCCATAATACGAAGCATACTTTTTTCTTCACGGTCTTCGAAAAGATATTCATTTATTTTTCTCGGACTCCCGTGTACCAAAAGCAGGTTCAGTTTGTCTTCGTTCAGTTGAAATTCTACTTTTATATGTGCTGGAAGTGTGCGCAGGTACGCCCTTTCATCATCTTTCATCAAAGAATTGGTAAATGAAATGGAGATATTTCCGTTGTCCTTCTCAGCATCTGTTTTGTAGGCGCAACCGCATTCATTACTCATTCTCCCAATGCCAAAATCGTAGTTGCCTGCAATAGTTGGTATTCTTCTTTTACGGATTTCATTGACCACTTCGTTTGGCCAAATATTGTAACCTACTAAATCTCCCAAGCAATAAATGCTGTCGGGATTTCTTTTTTCAACATCTGCAAAGAATGCTTCCAATGCAGGGAGATTAGCGTGAATGTCGCTGAATAATGCAATTTTCATTTTATTTATTTTTATTTAAGAATTCTTCTATTTCAATTATTGTTTGTTTTGCAGATCTGTTTATACCAATTAATGTTGCAGATGCGTAGCCTGTCCAGTTACCATAGCCAACAAACCATAAACCTTCCATTTCCAAAGATCTGCTATCTGTGGTTTTAGCGATACCTCTTTCATCTATACGGACGATTGATCTTAAGTAGGCGGTGTCATAACCAAAGCCTGTGCACCAGACAAAAGCATCAAACTCTTCTGAATTTCCATCATCCCATACCACGCCTTGATCATAAATTTTATGAAATGAACCGCTTGAAACTAAAACGCCTCTTTTCTGAGCTTCTTTAACAGGAGGAACCATAACGATATTTCCTAAATTGTACTGCGATGCATCAAAGGGTTTTCCTTCTTTTTCCGCTTTGTATTTCGCTGACGCAACATTAAATAGGTAATAACCATCTACATTGTCTGGAAGAAATTGAGGTTCTCTTTTTGTAGACCATTTTGTTTCAGTAAATCTTGAAACTTCAGCTACAATCTGTGCACCGGAATTCCCTTCACCAATGACTAAAGTTTTCATTCCTATAAAGTTCTCTGGATTTTTGTAGTTTCCGGAATGAATTTGTATTCCTTTAAAACTTTCGATGCCATCTATGTTTGGAATAGTAGGGTTTCCCCAGGTTCCGGTTGCTGAGATAATTGACTTAGCTTTTATAGTGTTCTGTTGTATATCAACGATAAAAAAATCTCCATTTTTTTTGATATTATTAACCTCAAATCCCCGTCTTATATTCAGCTGATAGTGTGCTTCGTATTGCTGTAAGTAATTTATTACTTCTTGCTTAGGAGGAAATTTATTTTTAGATTTCGGCATCGCCCAGCCAGGCAAGGAACTGTAATCGGCTGGTGAAAAAAGGGTTAGACTGTCCCAAGTATGAAGCCAGGCACCTCCAGATATATTTTGTTTATCCAATATTACATAATTCAGTTTAGCTCTTCTCAAATAATATCCGCAGGCTAAAGCGCTTTGTCCTCCTCCAATAACAACGACGTCGTATATTTCATCCATTAATCTTTGGTTTTGATTATTTTATAATGGCAGATTAGTGAGTAAATTATGTTTAGCAGCAACCTCCGCCAGGCGTACAAGAACTGTTTTGGTTTACACCAAGTTCAATTAGATTCTTTTTTTCTTTTTCTGATGGGATTCCGCAAGCATCCTGTGCTAAACAAGCTGTAGTTTTATTTTTTAGAATAAATGTTTTCCCATTGAATTCTAGATCATATTTTCCAATAGTATCACTCTGATATTCCACTTCAATATCGAAATCCTCGATTCCTAATTTATCCTCGGAAAGTTTGATAATGTTGAGTAATTTGTTAGGCTTCAGACGATGTTCAAAATCGTCTGCATTCCAAAGCTGGAAATTGACAACCTTCTCTGAACGGATGACACCGCCACAATCAATAAAGTTTTTATTGATCATTCCTACTTCCGTAACGTGAAAATGTTCCGGAACAAAAGTTCCATTTTCTAATTGGAATTCAACATTTTCTAATGTTGGTAAAATTTGTTTTATTTCTGATAATTTCATAATTAAATGCTTATAGGTTAAATGCAATATTGCGATATATTAAGGTAAAAAAACGCTTAACAGCATTTTGATTTGGTAACAGTTTGTACTATTGCGGAAAAATAAGTGTTGAGAATTTCGATGGTCTTTTCGTCTATACAATAGCAGATAGCGTTTCCGGAAATGTTACCTTTTATGATCCCGGCATTTTTCAGTTCTTTCAAATGCTGAGAAACGGTAGGTTGAGCTAAGGGTAATTCATTCACGATGTCGCCACAAATACACTCATTGACTTTCATCAAATACTCAATAATAGCTATTCTGGCAGGATGCCCTAATGCTTTTGCAATAGTTGCAATTTGATTTTGTTTATCCGTAAAATGTTCTGTTTTAGTAGCTCCCATAATTGCAAAGTTTAATATTGCAATATTACAATAAATATTTTGAAGAATCCAAATTAATCCAGATCATTCTTTTTTAATCCAGGGAAGTTTCCAGACTAATCCAGATTATTCTTATTTAGCCCAAACCCATTGAATACTATTGTTTTAGAAGGTTTTAACGCCCAATTTTGTCACAGAATTTTTAATCAAAATACTAATGAAAAAATTGAGTCATCTTCTACTAACATTAATTGTACTATCAATCCAAGGTCAGGTCGGCATCAATACCCAAACGCCTGAAGCGACTTTAGAAGTTGTAGGAAAACCAAATGATGCCAATCATTATGATGGAATAATTCCTCCAAGGATTGCAGGAGACCAACTTGCGGCAAAAACATATTCATCTTCAAAAAAAGGATCTGTCGTCTTTGTAACATCTCCGGCTACCAATTTATCGGGACAAGTCATTCAAATAACTGAACCCGGATTATATTATTTTGATGGCAATTTGTGGCAAACATTTTCAAAGGAAAAGCAACCCACTGAATATAGAATTCTATTAACATTTGACCATAACAGTACTGCAGCTCTTAGTGCAACTTCTACCTGGTTCGCTCCGGTTAATTATAATGGAAATACTAATGCCTATTTAATGGCTTCCAAATTCTATACGATTGGAACCAAAAATTATGGAGGACTAAAAGGATCCGTATCATTCAGAAAAGTTAATGGTATCGTCAATGTAAAATTTCAAATATTCAGGTCGACTGATTCAGAACCAATTACTTCAGATGCACTTATAAATATTCCGGATATCTTTAGTGACATAGGGTATATCCCTAACCAGATTGTTTTTTTACATCCTGAGAATTCAACAATGCTTATTCCTGCCTTGCTTGAAAATTTTACCATAAAAATTCCTCAAGCTTCTTTAGGCGCAATATCAACATCATATTATACTTATGGAGAAGTTCAGGGTTACTCAAATTGGATTAGACCCTATCTACAATAGGATGCTAAAATTATAGCAATTAATACAAATTAAAACAGTTAATACGATTCTTAAGACCAAATGAATTTTAATAAAAAATAAAATGAAAACATTAATTTATTTTTTTCTGCCTTTCATAGCAATATCAATACAGGGACAGATTGGCATCAACACCCAGACGCCCGAGGCCACTTTAGAAGTTGTAGGGAAACCAAATGACACCAATCATTATGACGGGATTATTCCTCCACGGATTACAGGAAACCAACTCGCAGCAAAAACATATTCATCTGCAAAAAAAGGAGCTGTCGTGTTTGTAACATCTCCAGCTACTAATTTATCCGGTCAGGTCATTCATATCACAAAGTCCGGGTTGTATTATTTTGACGGTGATCTATGGAAGTCATTTATACAAGAAGACCCACTAAATACAGTTGCACTCAAGGGCAACACTTCTACGGTTGAACTTATTGTCAAGAACAGTCTTCATCTTAATTTTGATGAGAAAGAAAATTACATACTGGGCATTTCCAGAAGTCCCATCACCGGTGACTACAATTCTATTTTTGCGACAGATTCTAATATAACGTCAGGAAAAGGAAACTCAGCCAGTGCTTATGCAATGTCTCAAGGCGAAGTAACGGGCAAGCTCAATTATGGCGCAGGAGTTTCGGCATTGAATGGGATTGCAAACGGAGTGATTTCCGGAAGCAGAAATATTGGAATTGGTCCAGGAGCGATGTCCTACATTACGTCAGGAAATGATAACATATCTATTGGCTATCTGTCAGGAACAGGAAACCGAACAGGGTCTAACAATATTTTCATTGGCATTGGCGCTGGTAGTCCGGCCACAGGAAACAGAAGCGTAAGTAATAAACTAGCTATACATTCAACCCCCGTTACAACAAGTTCAACCAGCTTTTGGGATAGTATCACGAACAATTATACGGATTACAAATTTGCTTTGATCTCGGGGGATTTTTCTGAAAGATGGTTAAATATCAATGGCAAGCTAAGCGTTACACCTTCCCAAATGCCCAATGCAGACGGAGATTCATCCTATACAAAAAAAGTAGTTGCCAAAGCTGATGGCTCATTTGGTTTTGCAACAGAGACAGTTCCTAACCCTCCCTCGACCGGAACGTATATTCTGAAAAGTGTGAATGGAGTAGCGAGTTGGGTAATACCCTAAGATCAATGTAATAAAAGACTTCTACCAAGCATTTCATAATCTAAAAAACAGAACAATGACAATCTATTTCAAACTCATTATCCTGGTTATTTGTATGTGTCTCACATCCTGTAAATCTATTGTTTCGAATCCTGGCAAACCATTAAAAGATAATTCTTTAGAATTAAATCATCACTATGAAGTCCAAGATTTCACTACAAAAATTCATAAAATAAAAATAACATCAATTGACAGCAAAAGTATTTACGGCATTTCCAATAAAGGAGATTTTATATCAATTGATAAAAAACACATCAGGGAAGTGAAAAAAGTAAAAGTCGTGAGTTCCATTGTTGTGGGCATTATGGCAATTGCAGCGGTCATCTTCATGCCTATTTAGTAATAGCATTCATTAGATCAAACTTGATTTGAAACTGAGTATGGACGAATTAAAAGATGAGGTGATTTTGATCAGGATAAAGAGTCAAAAAAAGAAAGACTGGAAAAATCTTTGTTCCAAAAAACAAATTTCTCTGACAAGCTTAATCATCGACTCTGTTGAGAACAGGATTTTAAATGATGAGAGAAGGAAAATATTGGCGTTCATAGAAAAACAGGATAACATCTTCGGAAAGATTGAAAATAATATCAATCAGGTTGCAAAAATAGCAAATAGTCAAAAATTTATCAGCGAAACTGAACTTAGAAATTTTTCGAATAAGTTATCAGAGATCATCATTCTGAAGAAAGAACAGAATGAAATGTTTACAAAAATCTACGCAAAGCTATCAAGATGATTGTTAAGATTATGGATCCGGCAGGTCCCAGTTTTCCAGGAGTTCATTATAATGATAAGAAAATTGATAAAGGAACTGGAGAATTAATGCTGATGAAAAATTTTCCTTCCTTCATTAACGAATCAAGCAGCAAGGAAGAAGTAAGAGACTATTTGAGAGCTATTTCGATTGGGAACAAGAAAGTATTAAAGCCTCAATTTCATGCGATGATCTCTACGAAATTTCAAGGACATTCGAAAGAAGAGCTTACTAAGATAGCGGAGAATTTTATGGATGAAATGAAATATAGCGGACAGCCTTTTATTGTGGTTTTTCATAAGGATACAGATAATAATCACGTACACATTGTTTCAACCCGGGTTGATAAACAGACAGGGAAAAAGATCAATGACAGTTATGAAAGGCTTAAAGCCCAAAAAGCATTAAGCGTTACAATGGAAAAATTGTATGGTCAGAAACCGGAAGAAGAACTGGAAAAACTGCTGAACTACAAAATAAGTTCGCTTAATCAGTTAGAAACTCTACTCAATAGAAATGGATATAAGATAGGCAAAAACACAAATGATGAAAATTCTTTTAACATTTTAAAAAACGGCGTAATACAGCAAACACTTTCAGGAAATCAGATTGTTTTTGATAACAGTAAAAATGATAAAAGGGCAAAGCAGATCAAAGCCATACTAAGCAAATACAAAGAATTGTATTCCACCAAGGTTTTTAAAGTGGAAGATGATAGGCAACAGCAATCGATGCTCCCAAAGGAAAAGTTACGAGAAAATGAATTAAAAATAAAAATCAGTTTTGAAAGTGAACTCCAAAAGAAGCTGAAAGATGTTTTCGGGATCGATATGGTTTTTCATCATAAAGAAGATAAAAATCCTTTTGGCTACACTTTAATCGACCACAAAACAGGAAAAGTATATAAAGGAAGTGATCTACTGAAAATGAATGAAGTGTTTGAATTTACTTATGACAGGCTGGATAAGAAGACTTTTGAAATACTGAAGGATTATAATACCCGCAGTCAGGAAACAAAAAATATCCTGTTTCAATTTTTCAATAAAAACAATCCGGAAACGCAAATCAAGGATTTTATGCTT
This sequence comes from Cloacibacterium sp. Arc13, assembly GCF_041431305.1. Lineage (NCBI taxonomy): Bacteria > Pseudomonadati > Bacteroidota > Flavobacteriia > Flavobacteriales > Weeksellaceae > Cloacibacterium > Cloacibacterium sp. Arc13. Next base: position 44,689 of record NZ_JASMRM010000005.1, on the reverse strand, counting down.
TTTGAGAACAAAGGAAAGAAAGATCTGGAAACCTATCGAAAAGTCCAGTTTGAAGTAAAGGATTTTATTAGAAATCAAAAAAACACAAATGATGAAAAAAAAGATATTTCTATAACGACTGCTGAAGACGGAAAGCTGTATGCTGTTCATACCAGATTCCATTACGTGGGTGAACTTCAACCATTAATCGGAGAAAAGGAATATCAAAAATTTCTGAATCCGACAGGTGTAAATGAAGTGCAGACAGAAAACCGGACCGAAAACAATGAGAAATCAGAATTAAACAAAGCCGTTAACAAGATGCTGTTTGAGTTAATGAAAAGTTCGGGAACTGCAAAAGACCCTGCCGAAAATGAACTCAAAAAAAGACGAAAAAAAAGACGATAAAATTGGTAGTTGTCGGTTGATAGAAAAATCTTCTCCAGTCCAACAACATTCAACTAAAAACAAAAAACTAGACCCAATGATCATCACATTTGCCACACAAAAAGGAGGAACCGGAAAAACGACATTAGCCATCGCTTTTGCCAATTACATTTCGGCAATTTCGGAAAGGAAAATCAATGTTTTTGATTTTGATTATCAGAAATCATTTTACTACAAATGGAAAGATGATGAATTATCGGAAAGTCCGAAATTATATGAAGTGGAAATTATTGGCGATGAAGACCAACAGCCATTTTCAGACTTTGAGACCCTCATTAATTTAAAAGATAGCGATGAGATCAACCTTTTTGACTTGGCAGGGACACTCGATGCAAAATACAGCGATCTGCTCATTTACAGTGATTTTATCGTGATTCCATTTGAGTATTCAGATGTTTCTGTCAAGTCCACATTGGTCTTTATCAATATGCTGGGACTATTGGAAAGTGAGGCAGAAAGAGTATTTATCCGCTCCAAATATGATAAGGGCTACAAGTATCTGAATCAGGAAGGAATGGACATTGAGCTGAAAAAATTCGGATTGCTGCTAGAAAATCCTGTATTCAAAAAAAATGCCCTGCAAAAGATTGATACCAGAAAGCTGACCTACGAACAAAAATACGGGGTAAGAAAATCTTTCGATGAATTGATAGAATATATTAATCAAACATTGAAGATCACCCTTTGAAATAAAAAATATACCTAAGTATTAATCTCTATAACTTCAGTAAAAATGATAAAAATCTCGCTTTGCATCTTAGCTGTTTATCTGACGTATTACGCCGGAAATATCTTATACGATCTGTTTCTAAAAAAAGAAAAAGAAATCTATAAAGAAGAGACGGAGGAATTTTCGTTGTCCGAAATTTCCGAGCAGTACGAAGATCTTACTGCAACTATAGGGATTGAAGATGTAGAAAATCTCAACACTCCCAAATCCTTTAATAAAAATCCAGTCCATTCTGATATCACTGAAGGAAATGAAGAAAGACAAGATCTGGAGCATTTGAGGGAACTATTTGAATCTGAACAAGATTTGGATGAATTCGACAATCCATCAAAAAAGGATTCCACGGAAATTGAAAACCAACCTTACCCTCAAAAAGCTGAATTAAGCGATGCGTATTTTGACCAGAAAGAAGAAATACCAGACGAAATTGAAAACGAGAAACCTAACGAAGTGATTAGCGAAAACCCAATCACGGTTAGTGCAGACCAGGAAACTTCCAGAATAAAAGATTGGAAGGCGATGCTTAATCTTTCTGAAACCTTGGTTCAAATGGTGGCGAACTACGATGGATACAAAGTTTATCAATCCACGATGTAGTTAGCCAACTTAAACAAAATCTAACGCACTGATTATTAGAATTAACAGCGGATTTCCATCCGTTGTCCGGGACTTCTATGCCCAAAATTTAACACTCAATTGATTATTAACCCTTTATAAATTTTTTGAATTATGATGAAAAATTTTTTCACAAAAAACGTGACAACAAAAAAAGTTCTAACCCTAGCCTTGGCAATTATGGCAATAACCCCAGCATTTGCACAAGGAGGAGCAACCGCTATCTCCAACGCAGCAAGTGATATTACAGATTATTGGGATCCCGTAAAGCTGATCTTGAAAGCAGTGGGTGGATTGGTCGGTTTCATCGGAGGTCTTCGTGTGTATAACAAATGGACGAATGGTGACCAGGATGTCAACAAAGAGATCCTTGGTTATGGAGGAGCGATGATCTTCTTGATTGTAGTTCCGGAATTTGTAACAGCATTCTTTGCCTAGTATGGGATTCTATCTTTACAAGGGGTTGAAAAAACCCCTTGTATTCTTCGGGCTCAAAGGGAAGTACATCATTTATGCAGTCGGCGTTATCGGAGGCGGGGTGATTTCAGCATTGGTACTCTCAAAGTTCGGTCTATTAGGCTCTCTGCTTGGTCTTGCAGTCACTGCGGGAGGTGTTTACTTCATTTTCAAAAGACAGGATAAGTATGGTTTGTATGATAAAACCAAAAACTTCGATCAGATTTTAATTTTTCCAAAAAGATTACATAATAATAAACTTCTTAAGAATGGCAACAGCAAAAAAACAAGCCTTTAGCATCCCATTTATTGGATACGATTATGGAAAAGATTTCAATTGGGATTTTGATGTTCTTTTCGGACAATACGGAAACCCTATTATTGGGATTAAGGTAAAAAATATTGTCGAACAATATTCGGCAGATCCTGACAGCTATCTCAATTTCCACACGGTGTTAAATCAGGTGGTGTCGATCATTGGAGAAGGAAGAATTGTTCAGAAGCTCGATATTTTTTCTAAAAAAAGATACACCGCTGAACAATCAAACCAATTTCTACAACAAAAATATTCGGAACATTTTGACGGCAGGCTTTTCAAAACCATTGAAACGGTTCTTTTCTTTACAGATATCATCGATGATAAGCTGAAAAAGAAAATGAAGCATTATCATTTTTCGGATAAAAGCTACAAAGAATTAAGGGATAAGTGCCAAAAAGTATTGATGCTTTTGAAGCAGAACAATTGTGAACCTGAGTTTCTATTTGAGAAAGATTTCGAATACTACATTTCCGGAGTTTTGTCGATGCAGTTTTCCGAATCTCCAACATTTGATAATATCAAAAGCACCAACGAATTTTTACAGATTGGGAACCGATTCGTGAAGAATATTTCTTACGTGGATGTAGAAAATATTGATCTGCCTTCAGAAATTGAGCCTTACTCTTTTCTCGGAGGAAACGGTGCGGCAGCTGAAACGGCGGTTGATAATTTTAGTTTTATTAATGAACTGGAAGATTATGAGACCATTGTCTACAATCAGATCATTACCATTCCGCTTCAGGCACAACAACAAAGGGAGCTTGATAAAAAGAAGAAAAAACACGAAGGAGCAGCTAACAATTCTCCGTCCAACGCGATTATAGCAGATGAAATTCAGACCCTGCTTCATAATATAGCGATTGACGGACAGCTCGTTGTCAATGCTCATTTTTCAATCTTATTTTCCGCAGAAACACTGGAGAAAATGGAAAATATTCAGTCGATGATTGAAAACAAATTATTCACGAAAGGAATTATTGTTTCTAAAAATGCCTACAACCAACTCGAACTCTGGCGATCAGCCATTCCTGGCAATGGAACAGAACTTAGGGAATACGATCTATTTATGACGACAAGCGAAGCGGCCTTGTGTTTTTTTTTTAAAGAAAGTTACCCCGTGAATGAAGAATCCAATTTCTATTTACGATTTACCGATAGACAAGGTGTTCCGCTGAAAGTTGATCCTTCGGATTTACCGATGAAAACAGGAAGAATTAATAACAGAAATAAATTTGTATTAGGACCATCAGGTTCCGGAAAGTCATTTTTGATGAACAATATTATAGAGCAATATCTCACGTATAACTATGACGTAGTTATTGTTGACACTGGAGATTCTTATTCAGGAACTTGTAAATACAAAGGAGGAAGATACATCCAATACACAGAAGAAAAACCGATTACTATGAATCCTTTTCTGATGGATCAAAAAGAATTTAATATCGAAAAAATAGAATTTTTGACCAACCTGATCTTTCTGATCTGGCAAGGTCCCGATGCTGCAATGTCATCGGCTCAAAAATCCATTTTAGATAATGTTTTGATGTCTTATTACCATCAATACTTCAACTCAGGAACAGAGTGGTATGAAAATAAAACTTCTGAAGAACTCATTCTCTATCTGGGTAAATACAACATTCACGAAGATGATCTTTTTTCTGAATATGAAAACGAAGCCAAAGGACAGTATACTTACTATGACATTTTGGGAATTACTTTCGATGCCAGTTCCGATGAAATAAAGGAAGCGGGAAGAAAATTATTGAAATTTTATCATCCCGACAAGAACATTAATAACCCGGAATATGAAAGCGAAAATTTCTACAAGGTTTATGAAGCGTATGACACGCTGAACGATGAAGAAAGAAGGAAAATATACAATGAAACGCAGTTGATTTTAATCAGGTCGAATGATATCATCAGGCAACCCAGATCAGCTGAAGAATGGAATGAATCCTTTAGAAAAGCCATTATCAGAAAAATAAAAGAACTGGAAGAAAAGCTGGTTGTAAAAGAACTTTCGTTCAATGGGTTTTATGATTATTGCGATCAATTTCTTCCTATTTACCTGAATAATAAGAAACACAATATCATAGAAAAGGAATTCAATCTCCGCACCTTTTTATTTGTACTGAAAGATTTTTACAAAGGCGGAAGGTACGGAACCACTTTAAATGAAAGTGCCGATAATACGCTTTTTGACGAATCTTTTATTGTTTTTGAAATTGATAATGTTAAGGATAATCCGAAATTGTTTCCGATAGTAACGCTCATTATTATGGACACTTTTATTCAGAAAATGAGACTCAGAAAAGACCGCAGAAAAGCCTTAATAATCGAAGAAGCGTGGAAGGCCATTGCTAGTAAATTGATGGGTGGATACATTCTTTATTTATATAAAACGGTGAGGAAATTTTGGGGAGAAGCGGTGGTGGTAACGCAGGAACTGGATGACATTATTGGAAATGCAGTGGTTAAAGATTCCATCATCAATAATTCGGACACTTTTATATTGCTTGACCAGACGAAGTTCAAAGACAACTTTGATAAAATCGCTTCATTGCTATCGCTCAATAAAGTAGAGCAAAACAAGATTTTTACCATCAACAATCTCAACAACAAATTCGGGAGAAGCCGATTCAAAGAATTTTACTTAAAAAGAGGTTCAAAAGGAGAGGTCTATGGAAATGAGGTTTCATTGGAGCAATATCTCACCTACACTACAGAAAAACCGGAAAAATCGGCAGTTGAATATTATGTATGTCAATATGGCGACTATGATGAAGCATTGCGCAAAATAGTTGGTGATCTCAAAACCTTCGGAGACAGTCTGGAAAACTTAGTGTCACTGGTGAACTTATATCAAAATCCATTGGATGATAAAATCAATTCTTTCTACAGAATGATGAAAAATGAACACAAAGGGAAGAATGTCTTCAAGACTATCACACAGGAATTAGAAGACCGCAATATCAGTTTTTCAGAATTAATCAGTAAACAAAATTACGCTTATGAAAACGTTTAGACCTATAAATTTACCAAGAGGATTTCGTCACGTTTCATCTCTGGCGAACCATATTATATTGAAGGTTTTTCTACTAATTTTCTCCTTCTGGGGGACAATGGGATTCGCTCAAAACACTTACATCGACCCTACGGTAACAGCGGCAATGATTCTTTATTCTGAAAATCTAAAAGCCAAACAGAACGAAGTCATTGATGAAACTTCAAAATTAAAGGACGCACAGACCTGGGTGGGGACTCAGATGGTGGCAGCTAATGACATTCAGAATAAAATTCTGAAGGGTTTAAAAGAGGTTTCCGGCACTTTACAAAATGGAATTCAGGCACAGGAAATCTACTCTGAACTTAATAAATGCTACAATTATTCATCACAAGTGATACAACTAGCATCAGAACATCCTGAGTATGCCATTTTTGGGGTGAAAGCTTCACAAAAAACGTATGAGCAAAGTCTAAAGATTGTTACAGATGTTTCTGATATTCTCGCTTCCGGAGAGCTGAATCTTGCAACAGCAGGAGACCGCTACAAAATTCTTCATAATATTTCAGGTAATGTCAAAAATCTGAAACTATGGCTTTTGGCGATAAAACTACGACTGGAAAAAGCCAATCGATTGGGATTCTGGAATTCCATTAATCCATTTGCAGGCTACATCAATACAGACAAAGCTATTGTTGAAAACATAATGAACAGGTACAAACGGAATTTTTAAATTTTTCTATGATGAAATCGAAAAATGAGATTTGCCGACTATGCGGAGTCAAAAAGAAAATTGTTGTCAGTTTGCTTATTCCTGTAGTTTATTTCGTATTGACATCCTCCGGTGGTGGCTCTACACCGGCTTGGCAACAGGAAAATGTATCATTTCCGATGATGGATATAGAAATCAATGCCACGATGAAAGAACACGACAGGCAAAAAGAAATGCGACAAAAACAAATTGCCAATGCTACCGTAGAAACAGCTAATAGAACCCAATGGAACCAATTCAAGGAAAAGATTACCAAAGTTCAGGACAGATTGCGGATTATTTCATTTGCCATTCAAGCTGTACCGACAGGAATAGCAATGAGCAGGGAAATAACCAAAATAACAAACAATCAGACTGCTATTATCAATGAAATAAGTGATGCTCCTTATTCAATTATTGCGGTATTGCCTTCCCAGGTTCAATTTGTTGATGATCTGCAAATGGTAACAAGGTTAGTAACAGGGATCATTTTGTCTTACGGAGCCATCAACCAAATGGAAAAATCAGAACGTAAAGTATTATTGGACTATGCTTTAGGGGAACTAAAGACAATAAGCAGGAATTCTACGCATATGCTGCTCAAGATAAGAGATATTAAAGCCAAAGTAAAACGTAACAAAAGAGCCTTTCAATATTATGTCAATAGGGATAAGCAAGTAGTTGAAAGCATCATGGATAACATCAAATCTTTCTAAAATGAAAAAACTATTTTTTTCCGGAGTTTTATTCTTCACTGTTGCATCCGTAAAAAGCCAGCAGATAGTTATCAATGACAAACTTTTATCACAGATCACCGTAAATCACGGCGTTCGATTGGGAAGTGAACAGACTTTTTTGGATTCGTATGAAAAGCAAAAAGAACTGTATGACGATGTCAATAATAAGATAACGCAGATCATAGCCATTCAGGAATACATCTATCAACAACTGAAAAATGTGAATTCAGCCCTGACCCAGAGTAAAAAACTCATTTACCTCTATCAATATTTGGGTAAAATAGTGACGAACTCCAACAAAATGCTGGATTTATCGGCACAACATCCTGAATACGCCGTCTTGGTATCAAAATATTATGTTGAGATAGGCAAGCAAACGATCAAACTTCAGCAGGAAGTTACCCAGGATATTCTCAATGAAGATAAAGATTTTCTGATGGATGCTATGGATAGGGAAATGCTTATTGAAAAGATATTTACCCGTGTCAGAAATATCAACGGAAATATTCTGTACATCAATTTGCGGTTAGAGAATGCCAAGAAAATACCTTACCTGTATCAGGTTCCGGTTCTCCGCAATTACATCAATATAGACAAAGCCATTGTTGGCGACATCATCACTAAATACCAGTACCTCTTTAATTAAAAAATTATGGAAAATCTACTAAAAAAAATCAGTCTATTTCAGTTGCTCTTTTTTGCAGCCACTGTGTTTGCACAATTGAGTGTAAAGAGATTGAATGACCCTTCCATTGTTGCCCAGCATAAAAGAATGGTCTTTCAAGATTGGGGAGATTGGAGACCTTACCCAAAATATTTTTTAGGCATTCAAACCAATTTTGCCTACGCCACGGTTTGGGGAATGTGGGCTCCGAAAATTAACAGGGATTATAAAGATGGCGAAGACATTCGACCATTAAAACCTACCGGAGTGCAAAATCAAAGATTCGCTCAATTAAAATTTCAGGAGGAAGAAGCAAAAAAAATAAAAGCAGCTTCAGACACTATTCATAAAAGAAGCGTTCAGGATTTTGCCCATTGGACTTCCGCAACGGTCGATGCCGATCCTCTTTGGTTATTGTATTACAAACGAATGCTAAAACCCATTACCGAATTTCCCGATACACCACAAAATTTTATCGAATGGCGGCTGAAAGACCAGCAAACTTTTGAAACACTCAGCACAATGGGAACAATCAAAAGACTTCAGGAAGAACTGGATCTGATCAAAGAAAAATATTCAATGTCGAGAAGCATGGATATGCCAAGGGGAAAACGGTTCATTATGTACCACGAAACCCTGATCAAATGGCGAAAATTTGTACGGGAATTAAAGGATTACAACAACAAGACAACACTGCTTACAGATTATAAAAATATTTTAAAAAATCATTCCAATTATGCCTTGCCACCTGCGTGGACACCGGCATCAGACCAGCAAATTGTTCAAAATATGATGAATTATTATAAACACCGATTTTAAAAATGAATAAAACGATAACATTAACCTTTTGCTTATTGGCAATTCTTTTACCGGTTATGGGTTTTGCCCAAACAGATAGCGATTACAGTAATTTACTCCAATTTTTAAAAGGTGACGGTGCTTTTGAGAAATGGTTTATGGAGGTTTTTACCAAATTAGACAACAGTGTACAGGATAGTGCCGCCGGTTCTGCTTTGGTAGGACGAGCTATAGGCGGTTTGGGAGCATTGATGTATCTCGGATATATGGGGTGGCAAATGGCAGCCGGAGACCGGGAATGGGAAATTACCCCGATGCTGAAACCAATTCTCATAGGATTTACGCTTGTTTACTGGAGTGGATTTGTCAGTATGATTCAGGCACCATTTGAGGCCATTGCCGAACCAGGGATTTCAATTTTCAGCGAGATAGAATCTGAAGTTAATGATTTGCGGGTCGAGAGATTCAAAAAGCAACAGCAATTGCTCGATGCTGTCATCAAACTGAAAGCGGAAGAAGATGCGAAGCAGGAAGTAATTGAGAACACTACCGAAGATGCAGATGATTCGTGGTTTGATATCAGCGAGGGATTGGATAAACTCATTCAGCCTATCAAAGAATGGTCGATAAGAATGGAGTTCCAAATGCAAAAATTAGTCGCAGAACTCATCGAATTTTGTTGCCTTTCCATTCTTCGGATTTGTGTATATCTCATTTTCTTCATTCAAAAAATATGGTCTTACATTTTAATTATTTTAGGACCGATAGCTGTTGGAATGGCTCTTATTCCCGGATTTGAAAATTCATTATATAGTTGGGTCTCAAAATTCATCAACATTAATCTTTACACTTTTGTTGCCTACACGATCATCAACATCGGTCAGCAATTGATCGCTTCCGGTTATACAATGGAGATCGAAAGGTATGATACCCTTTTATCCAATGGAACGATTACCAACTTGGACGCTTTAATGGTTTACGTTTCAAATTCCGGAATGATCTATAACCAGCTCTTTACCTGTGTTGCCTATGTTGTAACAGGCATCGGGGTTTTAATGACTCCAACTATTGCAGACAGTATCGTTTCAGCCGGAGGAGCCGGGGCGATGACGAAAATGAAAAGTGCCGCAGGAAAAATGGCTAGTAGTGCAAAAACAGCAATATTGGCTGCCAAAACAGGAGGTGCTTCAGTAGCAGCAAGTGCAGCAGCAGGTTCCGCTTCGGGAAGGGTTAAGGAAGCTATGAAAAACGGGAAATAAATGTAATCATTAATTAGAAATTACGAATTACCGACAACCATCAACAGACAACCATCAACCAAATACTATCAACCAACAACTAAAATAAAGATGCTTATTAAAAATATAGAACAAAGAATTAAAATCAACAAGATTGTTTCAATCTCGACCATTGCTTTTGCTGTTTTCATTGTTATTGCAGGATTTTTCTTTGCATACAGAATGATTGAAGATTCCAGAAAATCAATTTACATTTTAGACAATGGCGTTCCTGTACTTGCCAAGCAGACTGATGTCTTGCTGAACCGACCTGTTGAATACAAAGCACAAATAGAATTATTCCATAGATTGTTTTTCACACTTGCTCCCGATGACACCTACATCAAGGATAATATTCAAAAGTCCTTGTACCTCATTGATGACAGCGGAAAAAAAGAATATACCAACTTAAAGGAAAAAGGATTTTACAATCAGATCATCGCCTCCAGTTCGATGGTAAGTATCCATACCGATTCTATTGCTCTCAATATGGAACAGAAGAAATTCGCTTTTTTCGGGAAACAGATGATCACAAGAAAATCTTCTGTCATTACCAGAAAGCTCATCACCGAAGGTTTCTTTGAAGACATCATCAGAAGTCCCAATAATCCTCACGGTGTGATTCTTAAAAACTGGAGAATCATCAATAATGAAGAACTATCCAATCAAAATAAAAACTCTTACTAAAAATGGAAACTACATTTAAAAAAAAGGGTCAGAAATGGCTACAATGGGCAGTGCAAAATCCAAAGAAATTCTTTACGTATTCAATGATTTTCCTGTCGGTTTCATTTGTAGGATCTCTCATTCAAGGTGTCTTTTTCCCTTCCGAAACGGCTTTCAAAATAAGGCCTCCTGTTCTCTATTCAAAAAGTAAGATGAGTCAAAATACATCCTTAAATAATGATAAAGAGATGGAGAAGATTGTGAACGAACTGAAAACTTTAAAAGTAAAAAGAGACCAAAACGCTCTTGAAAAAGAAGACAGCTTACGAATTGACTACTTGTTTAACCAATACCAAAAACTAAAAAATGGACGTTAAAAAAATAAATTTTAAAGAAAAAAAATATGTTTTGCCGCTTTTGGCTCTGCCATTTCTTTTTCTTTTCGGCTATGTAGGCGCTCAGTTTCTCAAAGAGGACACTTCTGAAAAAGACAAGCCAAAAGAATTGTCTATTTCATTGGGCGATACGCAGGATTCCATTATGAACAAAAATGATGCGTATGATGCTTTTTTCAAAAAAGAGGATAACAGAACGATGCTTGGTGGTTTGAATAAAGAAGAAGATAGTTTATTGAACTATGATGACCAATTGTCACTGGACCAAAAAAGAAAAATTGACTCCTTAAAAGCAGAAAACGGTAGACAAAACAGATACCAGGCAAAAGAAAATCAATCCTCGTATTACAAACCAAATCAATCACAGAGGGATGACAAAGATTACAACAGGTCTTCAGAAATCATTAAAATGCTGAATGACAAATCCTACGGAAACCACGAAGAAAAATACGCTGATATACCTAAAGAAAAGACACAAAGTGTCCAACCAGACCCTGTAAAATATCTGAAAGAACAAATGCTCGTGATGGATTCTTTAGAAAAATCTCGTGATCCCGAGTATCAGAGCAAATTGGCAGCAGAGCAAAGACTGAAATCAAATAAGGATAAGATGGAAGATTTTCTCAATTCAACTTTCAATGTCAGTAAATCCGGTATTAACAGTGGGTTTAATGCTTTCTATAAGGAAAAAGAAAACAGCTTTATCAAAGCGGTCATTGACGAAAACAACAAAGGATTTTTAGGAAGCAGGATCAGGTTCCGCTTGCTGGAAGACATTTTTGTAGGGAATAAAAAAATAGGAAAGGGTTCGATATTGTATGGGCAGATCTCAGGATTTTCAATGCAAAGGGTCAATCTCAGCATTGTTTCAGTCTTTACTAAAGGAGAAATATATCCTGTCAATCTCTCCATTTACGATGTTGATGGGATGAAAGGATTGTATGTTCCACAAAGTGTTTTCAGAGATATGATGAGGGAGATGGGAAGTAACTCCGTACAGGGCACTCAGATGGATATGGGTGGAAAAGGATTCTTCTCAAGCATTGGATCCAGCCTTTTTACATCAACATCTAAGTCAATCGCCAACCTGATCAAAGAGAATAAAGCAAAGTTGAAGTACAATTCCTATGTCTTTTTAATCGACGAAAAACAACTGAAAGATTCACAAAACCAAAAAAAATAAAACAATGAAAACTTTATTATACACCCTTTTAATTTTCATAGCAAACTTACTCACTGCACAAACAGCAACCAAAGAGCAAATTATTTCCGACTTACCGGAAATTGAAATTACTGAAGGAATCAACTTGCATATTATTTCGCCGGAGCCCATTCAGTATGTGGATCTTTCAACAGAAAAACTGACTGGAGATTTGCCCACTAGCAATATTGCCAGAATAAAGATCACAGACAATCCTAATTCTGATGAGAAAGAAAAAATCAAAATACCTTCCGTTTCTTTTAATGGAGATAAAATCGGAGTTATAACCGTTGTTGCGCAGTCTTTCATCGCTCAATACAAAGTTGTTTACAGAAACCAGGACAACCTCAATACGATTACAAATATCCATATTCAACCCGAAGCGATGCAACCCATAGAGTTTGATAAAATGACATTTTCAAATCTTGAATTAAGAAAATTCGCAATGGACATTATTAAAAAAAAATCTGAGAAAAATCCGATAAGGGAAGAAAAAAACCTAAAACTCAGCTTTCAACTCAATAATGTCTATGTGATCAGTGATTACATCTTTTTGGATATGACCATCAAAAATAACTCTAATCTGAGTTACGATATTGAGGATTTCAAATTCTCCTTGGAAGACAAAAAAATCCATAAAGCAACCAACAACCAAAGTGTAGAAATGACCCCGCTTTTTCAACTGAATCCTCAAAAACATTTCAGGAAAAATTTCAGGAACATTTATGTTTTCAAAAAATTTACATACCCAAACAGTAAGGTAATGATGATTCGTCTGATTGAAGAACAACTCTCAGGACGCACCATCGAAATGAAGGTCAACTATTCCGAAATTCTTAAAGCCGATACTTTTTAATTTTTTTATTATGGAATACTTAATTGATAATGTGAAAAATCTTTATATCGTCCTATTACTTACCATGCTTGTATTAGTGGTTTTAGATATAATTTTTGAAAAAGGGAAAAATAGAAAACTAGAAAGGGAACTTGAGAACTATAAATTGGAAAAGCATTTCAGTGAGTTTAAAGATAACCTGTTGAAAAATATTGAAGAGGCAAGTCGCTCATACATTGTGGAGAGCGTCGAAAAAAGAGGACAAGAATTAATTAATCGATTGAATCTGTTGAATGCGAAACTTGTTAAAATACAGGAACATCATAAAAATTTGCAGGAACGGCAACAGAAGCTACACGATAGTTTACTGGAAGAACACAAATTACTGAATCAATATTTCGAAAATTATTCTTAATGCAAGAACAACAACATCAAATCAAGATTTATGGCTTTCTACAAAAAGCTGTTTATGCGGTCGTTGCATTAGATTGTGCTTCGCTTTTTTATCTGAATGCCAATATTCCGGTTCTCTCCAACTTATTGAAAAATTTTTCAAAGCTGAGTTTTATCTACCCACCAATCAACGCCAAATTTGCAACCTTGATTTTGATAGGATTAGTTGCGATTGGTACAAAAGCCAAGAAAAAGAAAGACCTCAATGTTGCTACAGAAATTGTCGCTCCTATGATTTTGGGATTGCTGATGATTTTCTCTTCGCTGATATGGCAAAATGAGGCAGGAAATGCAAAGCTTTCAAAAGTATTTCCCGGCTTCAATCTCTATCAGGTAATTTATGCTGTTCTTTCTTTTTTAGGAGCCGTTATTCTTCAAATGGGTGCGGACAGTATTTCAAAATTGGTGCAGCAGAAAATGGGAAAAGACCGATGGAATGTTGAAGAAGAATCTTTCGACCAAAATCAGGAATTGGTAACATCGGATGTCACAATCAATATTCCATACTTGTTCCGTTACAAAAACAAAAGCAATAAAGGTTGGATGAACATCAATCCTTTTAGAGGAACAATGGTCATCGGAACACCGGGAAGCGGAAAATCTTTCGGAGTCATCAATCCTGCAATCCGACAGATGATCGCCAAAGATTTCTGTCTTTGTATTTATGATTTTAAGTTTCCAGATTTGGCACAGATTGCATACTATCATTACTTGTTGAAAAAAAGTAAAGAATCAGATTATCATTACAATTTCCACGTCATTAATCTGAACGAGGTGGAAAAATCAAAAAGAGTAAATCCATTTCATAAAAAGTACATTCAAACTTTAGCAGAAGCCCAGGAAATGGCAGAATCGATGGTTTCATCTTTGCAAAAAGGTGGTTCCAGTTCCGGAGGTGGTTCTGAAGCTTTCTTTACCCAATCTGCGATAAATTTCCTTTCGTCCTGCATTTATTTTTTTGCAACATTCGAAAATGGAAAATATTCTGATCTGCCTCATATTCTTTCCTTTATGAATAGAAGCTATAAAGAAATTTTCGATACTCTTTTTACCAATGAAGAAATTTTCTCTTTGCTGTCTCCTTTCAAAACGGCTTATGACAACAAAGCATTTGACCAACTGGAAGGACAAATCGGAACACTGAAAATTTTCCTTTCAAGATTGGCAACAAAAGAAAGTTTCTGGGTGTTTTCGGGAGACGAAGTGGAGCTTAAAATAACCGACAGAGATAATCCGTCAATTATTATTCTGGCATCAGACCCGGGAACACAGGATATTAATTCTGCATTGTATTCTTCAGTATTAAACAGGACTTTAAGATTGATTAATTCCAAACACAATTTACCTGGAGGCATTATAGCTGATGAGTTTCCCACCATCTATATCCACAAAATTGACAACATCGTAGCTACTGCAAGAAGCAATAAAGTCGCTGTAATGCTTGGATTACAAGAAATTCCGCAGCTCAGACAGTTCTACAAAAAAGAAGTTGCTGATACAATTTCTGCCATTGTCGGAAATATTCTTTCCGGGTCCGCAAGAGACAAAAATACACTCGATTGGTTAGAAAAACTATTTGGGAAAATTAAACAGAAGTCATACTCACAATCCATTTCACAGCAAGGAACAACCACCAGTATCAATGAAAAGATGGATCATATGATTCCGGCAGGTAAAATAGCAGCCTTGAAAACCGGGGAAATGGTTGGAATGATCGCACAGGGAGTAGAAAATGATGCTGAGGAGTACAAAACCTCTGCAGTCAGCGGTAAAATTAATTTGGATAGGAAAGCCATTCAAGAAGAAGAAAAAAACTATGTGAAAATGCCTTCATATTACTCTTTTGTTGATAAAAAAGGGGTTAACCGAAAAGAAGAAGTGTTGATGACCAATTTTAGAAAAATCAATAAAGAAGTGGAACTCATTGTAAATGAAAATATAAAAGCTGCATAAAATGAAAAAACTAAAATACATATTTACTTTGATGGGATTGTCCTGCAGTTGCTTATCATTTGCGCAATTCAATACGATTACAGCAACAATACAAAAGAAATCTGAAAATCCGAATGTATCAGAAAAATCTAATATCGAAGAGCCGGTAAACCAAAAGAAGGCTAAGAAATCTTGGAAGCAAGTTTTAAATATCACCACAAAATCAGATTTAAAAAATGAAACCAAAGGTTCGACGAAGTGGTTATCGAGTCAAATCGATTCTTTGAAAATGTTGATTAAAGAATATAGCAGTGCAAAAGAACTGCGAAAAAATGAGTTTGAAAAACTGAAAGATTCTTTGATGCTGCAAGCAGTGAATAGAGCAGGAGAAACAGGGCAAACATCAAAAAAACAAAAATTTTCTACCACGTATGATTTTGTTGATGAGCCGAAAGATTTTTTTTCAAAAATTGTGATGCCCCTTAAAAACAAAATAACAGTTACATCTTCCTATGGAACAAGAACGCATCCTATTTTCGGAACAAAAAAAAAGCACAATGGGATCGACCTAAAAGCCAGCTATGAGAATGTCTATTCTGTAATGGATGGAATTGTTACTGCAACAGGCTGGGATTCTAAAGGCGGTGGAAATTTTATAAAAGTAAAACATTTTGACCGTTTTCAAACCTCTTACCTACATCTCTCAGAAATATATTATCGGGCAGGAGAACAAGTAAAAGCAGGCTTTATCATTGGGAAAAGTGGAAACTCAGGAAACTCCACAGGTCCACATCTGCATTTTTCGGTGAAAGAATTCGGACAAAGCATCAACCCTTCTCATTTTTTAAATGACCTCATAAAAGTAAACAATTTAATAGCAAACCATTATGAACACTAATACTTTACCAACAGACGAACTAAAAAAATACGGTATTATCAATGAAGATCTGTCATTCTCTAAAAAACTGAATGCAGATGATATTCAGAAATTTCTGAAGGGATACACCATTGTGGCGGACAACGACAAAAACAGGGCAACTTTTCAGCTTACGGATAATAATACCCAACTGAAGGTCATCTTTTTAGAGCGAGATAAAAAACTACCGGAAATTCTTAACAACAGTATGAACAGAGTTGAATATACCGATATTCAAAAGCTTTCAAACACGCTGTTACCGGAGTTTTCGACGCTTGAGAAAAAAGCCTTCGTTTTCGACAAAGAAACCAGCAAAGTTGTTGAGTTTGACTTCATCAAAAACGCTACGGAGCTTACTGCCATCATTGCCGATAAAAAGGATACGGAAGAACTGAATCGTTATAAAAATGAATTGCTGAAACTGAAAAGTTATCTTTTGGAAAAGATAGACCAGTATCCTGAAATAGCCAAGGAGATAACGAATGATCTCAACATCGTTTCCAGAGAGATCAATTCCGTGAACAGCATCGCTACAAGCCAAAAACAAATCTCCAAAGCAGATGATTCCGACATTCAGCTGAATGTGAACGATCCGGATGTTTATCAGGATGCCAATCAAAGAAGAGACGATGAGCAGGAGCATGACGAAGAAGTGGAGAAATCAAGAAAGTTTAGAAGGTAAATAAAATGGAAGATAATCTAACCTGGTTTGATAAGAATATAGTTCCGAGAACGAAGGCTTATAAAAATTTTGTGAAGGAAATGGAAAACACTTCACCTGAACAGTTTTTTCGGGACGGAGAGAGGATATTTACTGATAAAGAGAAAAATTTTATGTCCATTCACCAATCTAAGGGAAGAGAATTTATTCAAGGTTCAAATTTTACATTGAAATCAATTTTTAATTCAAATCCCGATCTCGTTATTAGGGATACATTTAACAATCCTGCTGAATTAGTCAGATTTATTGAAAAGCAGCAACTAGCCAATAAACAGTTGATTTTGCAAAATAACAGGGAGTCTACTGAAATTACTATAAGTAACGAGTCAATAAAGCAGAAATTTCTCTCTGATCTCTGGGCTCAGGAATTGGAGAAAAAAACTGATTTAAGTTCCGGATTGACCAATACACAAATTGATGAAAAGCAAGCTCATCATTATCGAAATTATGAAGTTGAAGCTACAAAGTTATCATTAGAAGGAGGCCATCAAGTTGAAATGACTGATCTGGAAGATGCAGGCTTTTTTTCGGATGAAGGCTTTGATGAAAATTTAATTCCTGCATCTGACCTTCCGGATGGCTGGGTATGGCGCGACTACGATGATGGGAGCGGATCTCTGAAAAGCCCAGGTGGTTATAGTTACTACAGCTATGATCTGCAAACGCAGGAATATAGATTACCGTATGGCAGCAAAGAATGGACAGGTATGAGAGATTTTTATGATGCTCCAAAAAGTTTGAACGAATTCAAAAGCTATGTCGAAAACGACTTAAAAGCAAAAGCGGTGCAAAATAATTTTTATCCGAAACTTTCCGAAGAGGAAAAAGATGATATTCTCAATTACAGGATCTTTATGAAAGAAAACGAATTCATACTGGAGAACTTGCAGATCACAGCGAACCAAAGAAAAGCTTATTCAGAAAAAATGGAATTTGGAACAACAGATGGAGATTATTCTCTTACAAAGGCACAAATGGACACAATCCCAAATGTTATTGATGGTCATACGTTGTCACAAAATGACAAATACGAATTGGCTTTCGGCCTATTGGAAAAACAGCTATATGGGGAATCCTACGAATTATTGGATAGCGGTGAAATTCTAAAAAATTATCTGGATGAAAATGTTTTTTCAAGACACAGAATATTAACAATGAATGATATAAAATTTAACAATCAAAACCCAAACATTATGGAAACACAGAACGAATATGAACCATCTCAGTATCCGAAATTTCAGTTAAAATATCTTGGTTTCGGAGAAGGAGAACAACTGCACAAAGATTTAGAAAATGGGATTAATGCTCCCGAAAAAGAGTTTGAAATTAAGACCACTTCCGACAAAACGATGCCAGGAAATGAAATGGAATTCACATTAAAATTTAATAAGATAGAAAATGGGAGTGTCTTTATGAATTTTTATAATGCAAAACTCACTAAAGAAAATGGCGACGTTATCTCCCACAATTTTCCTGTTAACAGGGTAAATACATTTACTGCTAAAGAAGCAATCAACCTTTTGGAAGGGCGTACGGTAAAAATAGAATTTCACAATCCGAAAACAGAAAAAATAGAACCGGCATTTGCCAAACTGAATTTTAACGAACCCAAAATTGAAAAAGGAAATTATAATTTCCAGAATTTTTACAAAAATTATGGTGTTGATACGGCTCAGATCGTAGAAAAATCCAAACTGATATTCGATAAGCCAGAATGGAAGGAAAGTACCATAAAATCTTTGGAAAAAGGAAATATCGTCAAGGTAAAATTTGAATTGGACGATAAAGTGGTAGAAGGCAAAGCGGTGCTGAATCCGCAATACAAAAATCTGAATCTGTATGATTCCGATATGAACAGAATCAATACCAACAAGCCTTTAGAAGGTTTGGAACAAGACAACAAGCACGAAAAAAATAACGTGAAAGAACAAAGTATTAAAAGATAGATAAGACGTACAACCAATCATTTATTTCTTAGCGGTAACCCAAATTATTTGGGCTGCCGCTTTTTTAAACTCTATTTTTATGAAAAAAATTTTAATACTACCTGGTCTATTTTTTCTTTTTGTAAGCTATTCCTGCCACAAAGAAATCAAATCCGAAAAAGGGGGAATCGATGTTGTCTCCAATGTCTATTTTGATGTTTCCAAAAATCTGGACAACATCCAAAGTTTTCATTTGTCAAGCCTTAATTATTCAGGGGATTCTATTATAGAAAGGATTTCAGATGCTGATGCTCCCGAAATAACCCAACAGATCTATTTCATTAAAGATTCATTGTACTATACCATTGAAAATGAAAATCCCGGCAAAATTATTCTGTCAGACATCATAAAGAAACAAAAGCCGCTTCCGATTGAAAAGAAAAAAGGAGGAACATTGTTTTCTCAGGAAAAAATCCCCAATTACAGAAACAGAAAAAATCTGAGTGATACGGTTTTGTTTAAGAAAAAATACAAACGATTTGAAATCAATTCTCCTTGGATGTACACCCGGTTTTACATTTATCCAACAGATACAATTTTACCATACTCCATTTACAAACACGCGGAAAAGGACTACCACGGAAGGCTCGAAAGGATTGATTCTTACAATAAAAAGACGGACATATTTGTGACGCTTCAATTAATACCGAGAAAAAACTGGGACAGTGAAGCCAAAGAAATTTTTGAATTTAACCACTTCATAAAAAACAGAAAAAAGTGAAAGATGAAGATTTTTTTAATGAGATAAATGATGACATTTCTGTAGTTGAAGGAAATAAAAAGGAACTTATTGTTTTCACAAACAGTAAGGATACGCTTTCATTCTTGGAGCTTCTTCAATTGAACAAGCAAGTCAATAATAGAACACTTATAACCCTTAATTCAGGTTCAAATAGCAAAAAGTTCCTCAATAGATACCAGAATTATGATGGTAAAATGTTTCTTTGTCTGAGCGGGGATAGAACGGGAAATGCAATAACCAGGAAAATTCTTACAGAATTTAATGGCAAAAATATCAAAGACGTTCGTCCGTTGTATGAAATTTCTGAAAATGGGAATCAAGACCTGAGCGAATATTTACAAAACAAATTAAGTCTTCAAAATAAAAATATTAATTTAGTTGAATCAAAAATTTCTGAAAATGAAAGCAATGCAATTGAATCCGGAGCAGCATCCGATTCTCAGCAAGTGGGAAACGGAACACCTGAACACAACACTGGAGAACTTATCCATAAGATCCAATCCGAGCAAAACGGAAGTTACGGAAGCGGACAAGCAGTGGGCAGCAACAATGTTGGAAATGGACTTGCAGGCACAGAGCGGAGCAATTTGGGAAACCGAGACCGAGGAAGAGGATCCTATAACGACTCACAACAGAATAATGTTGGAGAGACTCAAGGACCTTCCGTGGGCGGAATCGTACCCGGGAGAACTGTATCCGATAGAAGAAGACCCGATGGAGGACTTTCCGAGGTAAGTGAAAATTCAACAAATAATGTAGAGTTAGATGCTATTATTTCAAAATATAAAGGGCAAAAACTGAATAATGATCAAGTTGCAGAAGTAGTTTCTGCAACTTGTTTTGTTTCCGACGATCACAAAATTAATCTGAAGAAAAATCTTAACATCACTGATGACTTAATAGAAATTTGCAACCAATTCCAAAGTGGCGGAACGGCAAAAGAAGGAAGAGGGATTTTAGACGAATATTATACGCAGGATAAAATTGTAGATTCGGTTCGTAATTTAATAAAAGACCATTTCAAAACTCAAAAAGAAATTTCCGTTTTAGAACCAAGTGTTGGAACTGGAAATTTCATTTATGCTACTCACGAATTACCTGTAAATTCTAAAATTACAGGATTTGAAATCAACGACGCCACCGCAAAAATTGCCAAGATTCTGCATCCCGAAGCTGACATCAATCTTCGTTCGTTTGAAACTGAATTCATTGACGAAAAAGGAAATAAAAAGGACTTTTCTCAGCAATACGATTTGGTAATTGGAAATCCGCCCTATGGTGAACATCGGGGACTTTACAAAGGGTTGGGAGAAGAGCCTAAAATTTCAAAATACGAAGATTATTTCGTTAAACGTTCACTTGACTCTTTAAAACCAAACGGCGTTTTGGCGATGGTTCTTCCATCAGGTTGGCTCAACCGACAAAAGAATTTGCAGAATGCTAGTGTTTTGGAAGGTTTCCGTTTACCCAATGGCGCTTTTGCAGGAACACAAATCGGAACCGACATTATCATTCTAAGAAAAAACACTCAAAATATCTCGACGGATATTTCTAATTATTTTGAAAATAATCCAACAAGAATTTTGGGAGAAACCCGAGAAAAAACCAACCGTTTTGGTCGATTAGAAAAATATATTCACGGTAATTTAGATGAAGCTTTATTTAAGATTGAACAGTTTAAAAATAGGAATGAAACCCAGCGGATCGGAAATCTGTTTGAAGATTTGTTTTTAGAGGAAGAACCTAAAGCTGAAAATAAAGTTCCTGTACCCAAAAAAGGAAGTGCAGAAATCGAAGATTCTACGAGGATTACAAACCAAAATGAAAATGAACTCAATGTAAGAGAAACTCAAGAAAAAATTGACCAGGTACTTTCCAAACTTAATGACATCAAGTTTAAATCTCCCACAATTACGACTGAAATTAGCAAGTATCAAAAACTGCGCGAAGATCTAATCACAAAGCCGAAATCGTTTTCTGATGAAAAATTAAAAGAATTGATTGAAAAAAGTGATAGGATTATTTCTATTTACAATACCAAAAATCAGAACGAGTATAAACTTCAAACAAAACCGGAAATAAAGAAAGGTGTTTTAAAATATCAATTCTCAAAACAGGATGAAATTGTAAATACTTCCTTGCAAAATAGTTCTGATATTACGAAAGAACAAATTGAAGCATTCAGAGATACCTCTTATGACGGCACATTAAATAATCGTGGAAAGCACCATCAGTTTGCGAACTTCATTGATGGAAACTGGGTTCACGATTTTTATTATACTGAAGGAAATATTTACGCAAAACTGGAACAGCTGGAGCGGGATTTTTGCCGAAGTTCGGCTTCCAATTTTTTAATTAATGATAAAATTGGCGCCGGCACTGCCGGTCAATACGAAAAACAAAAAGCATTATTAGAAAATGTACTACCAAAAGCGAAATCGCTAGATGAGATTTATATCAGTCCGAACCACGAGTTTGTACACAATTTTGAGTTAGGCCAAACAGAAAAAGACCAATATAATCATATTACAAAACGTACTGAATCAGTCATTGTAGATTACAATCTTGCAGAAAAATTCAAAGATTTTCTCGGCACTTTGTCAAGTGAAGCCTTTGCGGGTTCTTCAGCTTGGGAAGTAAAAAGTTTTGTAGATAATGAAACAGTTACAGGAAGCGATAAAGAGAGGAATGCGTTAGTCAGAGAAAGGCGAAAAGCTGCTGCGAATGATTTGTTTTACAAATTTGTCCGGGAGGAACTTTCCGATGATATTAGAAATCGCTTTGTAAAAGACTTTAATCGAAACTACAATAACATTCACGTTCCGGATTATTCTAAATTCCCATTATTTTCCAGAATCTATATGCATTTCAAAGGTCAGGAATTGCGTTTGACCGAAGTTCAGAAAGCAGGAATCGGAAGACAAACAACAAAAGGAGTAGGGCTCTTAGCTCACGAAGTGGGTTTTGGCAAAACATTATCAGGAATCCTTTCAATGCACGAAGCAATGGAGAGAGCAAATGCTAAAAGACCAATAATCGTTGTTCCGAATGACAGTATTCTGAAACAGTGGGTGGAAACCATTTTTGAAACCGTTCCCAATGCTAAAGTTAATGTTTTAGGGAATTTGGGGAAAGATTATGATCTCTCAAAATTTGACAACAAAGACGGAGAAATTACGATCGTTACTTATGAAGGTTTTAATAATATCGGGTTTTCATCAGAAATAACCGAAGAACTTTCTTCAAAATTCAGCTACATCTCTACAAGCGAACTGAAAGGTGTTACCAATACGGAAAGGGACATCCAAATTGAACTTCAGAAAGAAAAGGAGATTGAGGGAAAAATGAAGCGTGGAAAGATCTATGATTGGGAAGATTTTGGATTCGACCATTTGACTTACGATGAAGTTCACAATGCGAATCATATAGTAGGAAAAGTAAAAATTGAAGATCGCAGATTTGCTTCCGATTTTAGAAGTCAAAACCAACAGACTTCCAAATTGGGAATTAATACCTGGATGGCTGCGCAATATATTCAAGACAAAAATGACGGAAGAAATGTTACTTTGCTTTCTGCGACTCCTTTTACCAACAAACCCTTAGAATATTATTCGATTTTATCTCTGATTGCGAATAAACGGTTGGAAGAATCGGGATATTTCAACGTCAATACATTCTTCGAGACCTTTATGGAAGCGGATAATGATATGGAAATTGATGCAAAGGGCGATGTGAAGTTTAAAGCCAATGTTCGGAGATTTAAAAACAATTCGCTTTTTCAGCAGTTACTTTCGGAATTCATTGATATAAAAGGAGAGGAGGATAACCCTGAATTGATCCGTCCGAATAAAATCAACAAAGAGTATAAAATTGAGCAGAATGATCTCACAAAAGAACAATATGACTTGCTCAATGAAAATTTCAGCGAAACTGAAAAGGGTGCAATTCTTACTCATATTCTCAATGCCCGACTGATTGCGATTTCGCCGTATTTATCTCCTTATTTTGAAGGTGACGAACCTTCTGTAAAAGAATTTGTCGAAAATTCTCCAAAGTTGAAACAAACAATGGATTTAATTCAACAAAATAAAAATGACATTCCGGAATCGGGACAAATTATTTATTCTGAATTGGCGGTTGCTCAATTTCCTAAACTAAAAGAATATCTCATTAAAGAAATCGGTTACAAACCCGAAGAAATCGGCATTATTACCGGAGCGACCAATAAAAATCAAAGAATTTCTATTCAAAATGATTTTAATGAAGGAAAAATAAAAGTAGTTATTGGTAGTGAAGCCATTCAGGAAGGAATGAACCTTCAGGAAAACACAACCGATGTTTATATGCTTACTTTGCCCTATAATTTTACTTCACTTCGACAAGTGGAAGGACGAGCGTGGAGGCAAGGAAATAAAAACGAAAATGTGAGAATCAATTTTATGTTGACCAATGACAGTATTGATGTTTTTATGCTTCAAAAATTGCAATCCAAACAGGCAAGATATTTAGAAGCGATGAAAAAAGGAGCCGATGTTTTGGATATTTCGGACATAAGTACACAAGAGCTTAAAACATCCATCATTACCAATCCCGAAACCAGAGCCAACATTGAAATCGAATTAATGAAAAAAAGGATTGAAAGCGAAAAAAATAAGCATCTCGCAGATAGTGCTTTTGTCTTGAGAAAATACGAAGATGTTTTGAAAGTTCAAGAGTTAGTTACCAAAGCTGAGCATTCATATAATAGAATTGAAGGCTATTCGGAAAATGGCGATGCAAATGCTGAATATTGGGCAACCCAATTACCAGCATATCAAAAAACAATTGACCTTCATAAAGTTCAAGTACAAGAAGTAATTGAAAATTTAGCTCAGAAAGGAATAGATGTTACTCAAATTGAATTTCAAACCAAAACCACTGAAGATAAAATTGCAGAACTGGATAAAGAGCTGGAAGAACTTCCAGCAGTTAGAGAAAATTTAGTAGTTCAATACAGAATAGAAAAAGAGGAACAGCTTAAAGTGAATGAAAATAGGGACTATGTGAGAGAAAGAGCCAATGAGAATAGTGTTTTATATAATAGTTTACTTAAGGTAAATTTAATTGGTAATGTTACGAATTCTTTAAATATAGTTTTTAATCAAAAGGAAAATAGGGATAATACAATTACTGTAATTAGGAAAAGATAATAAATTATTGATCTTTCTATAGCTCTTCAAAATTTCTTCGAAATTCAAAATGTAAATTAGCAAAATGAAAATCCTGATTATAGAAGACGAAACCGAGTTAGCTAAAAGTATCTCAGAATATCTTTCAGGCGAAAACTATATTTGTGAATTCGCACCCACTTTTGGTGAAGCAATGGAGAAGGTTGAAACTTTCCAGTATGACTGTATCTTATTAGATATTATGCTTCCGGACGGCAATGGACTTGCCATTTTAGAAGAATTAAAAAGGCAGAATAAACAGGATGGGGTCATTATTATTTCGGCGAAGAATGCTCTGGATGATAAAATAAAAGGATTGCAGTTAGGGGCAGACGATTATCTTACAAAACCTTTTCATCTTTCAGAATTAATGGCAAGGATCTATTCAATTATAAGAAGAAAACAGTTCAATAACTCAAATGTTGTAAAGCAGAATGAATTAGAGATCGATCTTTTAGCAAAAACTGTTACTATTAATAATCAAACGATCATCCTAACAAAAAAAGAGTTTGACCTTCTTATTTACTTTATTGGAAACAAGAATAAAGTTATTTCTAAAAGCACCTTAGCAGAGCATCTCTCCGGTGATTTTGCGGATATGCTGGATAATCACGATTTTGTCTATGCGCACGTCAAAAATCTTAAAAAGAAACTGTATGAAGCAGGCTGTGACCATTACTTGAAAACAGTTTATGGGACGGGGTATAAATGGGAAAATATTTAATTATGAAGCCACTATTAAGTAAAACTACTAGACCGTTTTTGATTTTTGTAATGATTGTTCTGGTTTTCAGTATCCCAGTATACTATTTTGTAGTCGATGCAATATGGCAGGATGAACTTGACGAACACAACGCGATCGTTGCAGAAAAAACAGGCTATGAATTTAACAAGATGAATGCTTCCATAGAAGAAATACAGAACAGTATTACCTTGTGGAATCATATCCAGCCAGGAACCAATATTGAAAAAATAACTTCCAATCATTTAAGGAAAGACTCACTTTTTACAACTGAAAAATACAAACCTTTTTCTGCGGACCCGACGATTGAACGCTACCGATGTCTTAAAAAGGTCATTTATATAAAAAAACAACCTTATCTTTTTACAATAGAGACCAATATTGAGGAAACGGAAGGCACTGTAATGATCATTGGTCTCATTACATTATTCTTTTTTCTTTTGATTGTGACAGGATTATTTATACTTAACAGGAGATTGTCCAAAACAATCTGGAAACCTTTTAGAAACACACTTGATAAACTGAAGAATTTTAATTTAAACACACAGACTCAGATTGAATTTGACAAGACAGACACTGCAGAATTTGAAGAATTAAATCAGTCATTACGAAAATTAATTACTCATAACGTATCCGTTTATAAAACGCAGAAAGAGTTTACAGAAAACGCGTCTCACGAGTTGCAGACTCCGTTGGCCATCTTGAAAAATAAACTTGATCTTCTACTGCAAGATGCAAACCTGACCGAAAAGCAATACAACATTGCCGAGGAAATGAACAAAGCTTTAACAAGAAGTTCAAGAATTAATAAGAACCTTTTGTTATTAGCAAAGATAGATAACAGCCAATTCGATAATTCTGAAAGCATTATGCTGGACGATCTATTGCACCAAAGTTTTGATGTCTTTAATGAACATTTTGAGCAAAAGAATATTTCTGTTACAGAAAATATTTCTTCAGGCATCAAAGTAAATGGAAACAGCGGATTAACTGAAGTTCTTATCAATAACCTGATTTTGAATGCAATTCGTCATACTTCACGTGATGGAGCATTATCGGTGAAATTGACAAATTCAGTATTTGAAGTTGCCAATTCCGGAACTGAAAAATTAAATACAGATCTTTTGTTCAAAAGATTTTCTAAGCTTACCGCTGAGAATAGCGGAAGTGGTTTGGGATTAGCCATCATCAGTGAGATTTGCAAATTCCATCACTGGACGATCAGTTATAAATTTGAAAATAATTTGCACATTTTTTCTGTAAAACTGTAAAATTCAAAATTTCTTCAAAATTCACTTTTAGTTTTGCTGCATAATTTAATTTATGCAACCGTTCTTCCATATTTATAACTGCAAACGACCTTTGCTAAAGATCTCTTTCCAAATTTCAAATCATTGATATGAAAAATATTAATGATAGTTTTTTGAAAGGAAGGGCAAAAAGCCTTAAATACACCTTTAAAGGTGCATTTCTGTTGCTGACAACGGAACATTCGATAATGACACAGTCTTTCATCGGGGTTGTTTTCGTTGTTTTAGGCTTCTATTTTAAAATCACAAAAGTTGAGTGGATGTTTCAGATACTTGGCTTTGGACTTATTCTCACGGCAGAAAGCCTTAATACCGCAGTAGAAAAACTCTGCGATTTCGTTCATCCGGAATATCATAAAAAAATCGGTTTTGTAAAAGACATCGCTTCCGGAGCTATGACATTTGCTGTGATCTCAGTTTTAATATTACTCACTCTTATCTATTACCCTTACTTATGAAAAAGTTATTCAATGGCAGATTTTCAACACTGTTTGGTGTTCTGAGTTTATATGTTTTTTTAGCATTTGTAATTAGGATAATATTACTGATCTGGTCTTTAAAAGATCTTGAGCTTAATTTCCTACATATTTTGCGAGCTTTTTTCACAGGGTTCGTTTTTGACCTGACGATGGGTTCCTTGTTTTTGGCATTTTACGCCTTTTATCTTTTGATCTTTCCGAAAAGATGGATCGGATCTTTGTTTGATAAAATCTTCACCTATTTTTATCTAAGCTTGATTTTCATTATTATTTATTTTAGCCTTTTGGCAGAAATACCTTTTTGGGATGAGTTTGGCGTGAGGTTCAATTTTATTGCGGTAGATTATCTTATTTACACTTATGAAGTTGTCGAAAACATCAATCAGTCTTATCCTTTACCTGTGATTGGAGTTGTTTTGGTAGGATTGATCGTCCTTACATTTGTTTTATTTAAAAAACTGAATATCTTCAAAAATACTTTTTCTGATAAAAATTCTATCAATAATCGTTTATTTTATGCAGTTCCGGTTTTGGCAATTGCCATTATTTTAGGCTTGGTGATGAAAAACAAGCAGGCGGATTTCAGTAATAATTTGGTGGTAAATGAATTGGGTAAAAACGGTGCTTTTTCTTTTGTAACTGCCTTCAAATCAAACGAGCTTGATTATGAAACCTTCTACCCAAAACTTCCGGAGAAAGTAGCCTATTCAATAGTTAAGAAGAATCTTTTACAGGAAAATCAAAAATATACAACCGCAAAATATGATGATATATCAAGGCTCACCACAGGAAATAATGAACAAAAACCTAATATCATCCTTATTGCCATAGAAAGTTTCAGCGCAGATTTTCTGACAGAATTTGGCAATAAAGATCATCTTACACCTAACTATGAAAAGTTGTCGAACGAAAGTATTTTCTTCACAAACCTTTATGCAACAGGAACCAGAACTGTTCGCGGAATGGAAGCTTTGACATTATCTGTTCCTCCAACTCCGGGAAATAGCATCGTAAGAAGACCTAATAATCAGAATCTATTTTCCGTTTCTACGATTGTGAAATCAAAAGATTATCAACCTTACTTTATTTATGGTGGCGATGGCTATTTTGATAATATGAATACTTTTTTTGGTGGACAGGGATTTGATATTGTTGACAGAAACAGAGGAAATCCTTTATCAGACGAGATTAAAACACAAAGATTTGCAATTCCTGATAACGAAGTGAAATTTGAAAATGCCTGGGGAATCTGTGATGAGGATCTTTATAATCAATCTATCAAATACGCTGATAAAAGTGCTAAAGCAAACAAACCGTTTTTCCAGTTTGTGATGACGACTTCCAATCATAAACCTTACACTTTCCCGGCCGGAAAAATTGATCTTCCACAAGGTGACAGAAATGCTGCAGTAAAATATACAGATTATGCTTTAGGAAAGTTCATCGCGGATGCGAAGACAAAACCTTGGTTCAAAAATACGGTATTCGTAATCGTTGCAGACCATTGTGCAAGCAGTGCCGGGAAGTGGGAGATCAATATCGACAGACATCACATACCTGCAATTATTTATAATCTTCCACAGCAACAACCAACAAGAATTGATCGTTTGACTTCACAGATCGATTTGATGCCGACTTTATTCGGATATCTCGGTTGGAATTACAACACAAGTTTGTATGGAAAAGACATCAATCAAACAAAAGTTGGAGAAGAAAGAGCTTTTATTGGCAATTACAGAACATTGGGAATGCTGAAAGGTAATATTTTCACACAGATTGACGATAGAAAAAGGTTAAAACAGTTTGGAGTTTCAGGAAATGAAAAACAGACTTTATCAGAAATAAAAACAAAAAATCAGGAATTTGCCTCTCAAACCATTTCTTATTATCAGACTGCGAGTGTGAGATTTAAGAATGGAAAAATGAAAGCTAAATAAAATATTCTGAAATATAAAAACCTTACAAGAGATTGATGATATTATCAATCTCTTGTCGGCTAATAAGGTTTTAAAATTTGAATTTCAATCAATTTTTAAAACCTGAGATTCAAAATTAATTCAGAATTAGGATATTAATTTGTGTCAGTTAATTCCTGAATTATGAGATTGATAACTTTTCTGCAAAATAACAAAAGGCTTTTATTTCGAGCCACGCTTATTACACTTTTAATAGCTTTTATAATATTAAGCTATAATGTTTTCTTTCTGCCTCTGGAATATTTGGACATCCATATTTCAGAAGAAATACAGGAAAAACAAACTCCTAACCTTAATACACTGATGATTTGGCTGAGCTGGTTTGGCAGAACATCGGTTTCGGTTGTAATGGTCGGTATAACTTCACTTGTCTTTTTTATTTTAAGATTAAAAAAAGAAGCTGTTTTGATGGTTTCTACACTTTTGTCCGGAATTTTAGGGTTAGGGTTTAAAGTGCTTATCAACAGACCACGTCCGTCTAAAGATTTGGTTGTTCTTTTGGAAGAAACAAAATACCAGAGCTTTCCAAGCGGTCACGTTTTGTTTTATACTGTATTTTTTGGTGCGTTGATATTGATTATACTTCATTTAAAAAAGATTAAATATAAGGTCAAATTATTTCTGATTATCATTTGTCTTTCTATGATTTTTTTAGGGGCTGTTTCGAGAGTATATCTTGGAGCGCATTGGTTTACAGATGTTTTAGGCGGATTTATTTTAGGTATTCTCTGTGTTTTAATTATGGCACATTTCTATGTTAGAAATAATGGAAATATAAATAGGTAATTCAGAATTTCTACAAAATCGGGTCTCATCTTTACCATATAATTTACAGAATATGGTTACTTTTCGTACATATCTCGTTCGTGTTTTTTTGTTTTTGATGTTGTTTTTCTGTTGTTTTAAAATAAATGCACAATCAAAAAACACGTTATCATATTTCCTTGAAACGGCAAAAACGAACAGTCCGGTTTTAAATGATTTTAACAATCAGGTACTATCCAACCGAATCGACAGTTTAAAATTGAGAGCAACTTACGGATTCATTGTTACAGGAGAGGGAACAGCGGGATATTCACCCAATATTAAAGGTTGGGGATACGACAGCGCACTGACAAACGGACAATCGATTTTTGCAGGCGTAAGAGTTGCCAAAGAATTCATCAGCCGGAATAACCTGAATACGAGACTTACCGGTGTTAATGCAAGTATTGCACAGGTTTTAGCCCAGAAAAATATCAGTCTTCAAACGCTTAATAAACAGATTACCGACCAGTATATTACGACTTATGCAAGTCAGCAACAGTATAATGTAAGCAAGGAAATTATTCATTTATTAAATCAGGAAGATATTGTTTTGAAAAAATTGACTCAGGCTGCGGTTTTCAAACAAACGGACTATCTGACCTTTAAAGTTACCCTTCAACAGAACGAACTCACATTACAACAGCAAAAAGCCGATTGGCAAAATAATTATTCTTTGTTAAAATATTTATCAGGAATTGTAGATGATACTTTCGAGCCTGTTGAAGCTCCATATTTTACTGAAAAACTGAATTCTACTTCTTTTGACAAAAGTATGTATCAAAAGGCTTTTCAGGCAGATAGTTTAAAATTAGCTAACGACGCCAAAATAATCCAATACGATTACAAACCAAAAATAACAGCATTTTCAGACAGCGGTTATCAGTCTTCATTTACAACAACTCCGTATAAAAATTTTGGACTGAGTGTAGGAGTTGGTGTCACCATTCCGATTTATGATGGTCATCAGAAAAAAATGTTGTTACAGCAAAATCAATTATCGCTGCAAACCCGCCAAAAATATCTTGAGCAGACCCAAAGACAATATCAGCAGCAGATTCTTCAAATCAATAATCAGATTGAGCAATATAATAAGATCATCAACACAGCAAACGAACAAACGACTTATGCCAAAACTTTGGTGGAAGCCAATGCCAAACAGCTTCCTACAGGCGATGTAAGAATGGTGGATTTTATTCTGTCCATTAATAATTTATTGAATTTAAAAGGAAATATCATTCAGTATAATACGACTTTATTCAACCTGAAAAACCAATTGCAATATTTAATCATTCAATAATTATGAAAAAAATAATCACCCTCATCATATTCTCCCTTGTTGTTTTCAGTTGTAATAAAACAAGTGAAACGGCTCCTACAGATGCAAAACCCAAAACATTGGTTACGGTTGCCTATCCTTCTGATACAGCTCAACTCAACAATATGATCACGCTGAATGCAACGGCAACTTATTTGTTAAAATCTGATGTAAAAGCCAACAGCAACGGTTATATTACAAAAGTGACCATCAAATTGGCAGACCGTGTTGGTAAAGGCGCTGTACTTTTCGGGTTGCAGACCAAAGAAGCAAGAGCGTTGGGAAATACCATCAATAAATTAGATAAATCCTTCCGTTTCAACGGAGCAACAACGGTGACAAGTCCTGCAACAGGCTATGTTGCAATGCTGAATCATCAAATCGGAGATTATGTGCAGGATGGCGAAGTTTTGGCGACGATTACCGATGCAAGCAGTTTTGGTTTTGTGGTAGATGTGCCTTACGAATATCTTCAAATCATAAAAAATAAAGGTTCTTTACCAATTACTTTACCCGACGATACAGTGTTGCAGGGAAGAATCGCAAAAGTGATGCCTTCCGTTGATGCAGTTTCCCAAACCGTAAAAGTACTTTTACAAGTTTCAAACAATAATAACATTCCTGAAAATCTGATTGGGACGATAAGCTTTTCTAAAACTTCTGCTTTCGGACTTTCTGTTCCTAAAATGGCGGTTGTAAGCGATGAAACGCAATCTTCTTTTTGGGTCATGAAATTAATTAATGACACAACAGCCGTGAAAACAGAAATCACCAAAGGTGTGGAAACCGATCAATATATTCAAATAAAATCAGGGAATTTGACAACAAAAGATAGAGTGGTTGTCTCAGGAAATTTCGGATTGAGCGATACTGCTATTGTTAAAATACAAAAACAATAACTTTATGAAAAAGTCCTTTTTTGTAACCTATAAAAGTCCGTTGTTGGTATTAATTTTTTTAATACTGGCGGGCGGAATCTATTCTTATACCAAAATTCAATCGGCTTTATTTCCGCAGATTACTTTTCCAAAAATAAAGATCATTGCTGATGCAGGACAACAACCTGTAAACCAAATGACAGTCGGTGTGACCAAAGTTTTGGAAGATGCCGTAAAAAGAGTTCCCGATTTACAGGTTTTAAAAAGCACAACGAGCCGAGGAAGTTGTGAAATTTCCGCCTTTATGGATTGGAATGTGAATGTCGATTTAGCCAAACAACAGATCGAAAGCAGTGTGAATGAAGTTCGAAATCAATTACCACCAGATATTAATATTTCTGTTGAAAAAATGAATCCGTCGATTCTTCCCGTAATGGGATATTCGTTGAATTCAACTTCAAAAGATCCGATTGAGCTGAAACAATTGGCGCTGTACACCATCAAACCATTTCTTTCACAAGTTGCCGGAGTAAGTGAAGTGAGAATTATCGGTGGACAGGACAAGGAATTTCGTGTGGTGATGAATCAGTCGATGATGGCGAGATTGGGTGTTACTCCTGCTTCGGTGGAACAAGCAATCAACAGTAGCAATTTTATTAAATCAAATGGATATTCCTCAGATTTTCGCTATTTATATTTAACGCTTACGGATGCCCAGATTCGCAATGAAAGTCAGCTTAAAAATCTTGTTGTAAGCAATAATGGAAACCGTATCGTTTTGTTGAGTGATATTGCACAAATCAATGTTCATAATGCAAAACAATATATAAAAGTCAATGCCAACGGACAGGAAAGTATTCTGATTGCCATTATCCAACAACCCAATGCGAATGTGGTAGATCTTAGCAAAGCAATGGAAGCAAAAATTACCGAACTGCAAAAAACCTTGCCGAAAGATATTGTCTTAAAACCGTATTATGTTCAGGCAGATTTTGTGAATGATTCCATTAAAAGTGTTACCGATGCTTTGTGGATAGGATTGGTTTTAGCAATTATCGTGGCGATTATTTTTCTTCGTTCTTGGAAGGCAAGTGCGGTTATTTTAATTACAATTCCGATTACGTTAAGTCTTACGATGCTTGTACTTTATACGATGGGGCAGACGTTCAATATTATGACTTTGGGAGCAATTGCCGCTGCGATAGGATTAATCATTGATGATGCGATTGTTGTGGTTGAACAAATCCATAGAACCCACGAGGAACATCCCGAAGAATCTTCAAAAATATTGGTGCAAAAAGCGATTAATTATTTGTTAAAAGCAATGGTCGGTTCTTCACTCAGTACGATTGTGATTTTCTTGCCTTTTATGTTAATGAGTGGAGTAGCTGGAGCTTATTTTAAAGTAATGACCGACACGATGATTATCACATTAATCTGTTCTTTTTTTGCAACCTGGATATTACTGCCAATCGTTTACTTACTCTTGTCATCAGGAAAGAAAAAAGAAAAAAATCTTCAACATCACGACGTAAAAGAAAGAAAATGGGTGGGATTTTTTATCAGAAAACCATTATTCAGTTATGCTTTTATTTTAGTGTTGATTATTGCCCCAGCGATTATTCTTCCCAATATCAGCACCGGATTTTTACCGGATATGGATGAAGGAAGTATTGTTTTAGATTACAATTCGCCTCCCGGAACTTCATTGGAAGAAACCGACAGAGAGCTGAAAGAAGTCGAGAAAATCATCACTTCAACACCCGAAGTTCAGGCGTACAGCCGACGAACAGGAACTCAAATGGGATTCTTTATTACTGAACCTAACAGAGGTGATTATTTAATTCAGTTAAAGAAAAGCAGAAGTAAAACCACGAATGAAGTTACCGACGATATCCGTGCTAAAATTGATGCTTCCGGGTTGCCTTTAACCGTAGATTTTGGACAAGTTATCACAGATATGCTGGGTGATTTGATGAGCAGTGTTCAGCCTATTGAAATTAAAATTTTTGGAACCGATCAGAAAATCATTGAAGACTATTCAAAAAAAATAGCAAACGTTGTAAGTAAAGTCAACGGAACAGCCGATGTATTCGACGGAATTATCATTTCAGGACCATCAATGGTTGTAAGCCCAAAACTTTCTGTTTTAGCCCAATACAATATTTCTTTACCTGATTTTCAAAAACAATTGCAAGCTAATTTGGACGGAAATGTAGCCGGAAATATCTTTGACAAAGTTCAATACACGCCGATACGATTATTGTACAACGAAAAAAGCAACCAGTCTTTAAGCGAGATCAACAACAGTATGATTGCTTTGCCAAACGGAACTTTGAAACCTTTGAGCGAATTTGCAACCGTAAGCGTTGTAACCGGTTCAGCCGAAGTTAACAGAGAAGATCTACAAACATTAGGTATTGTAACCGCAAGACTGGATAATGGAAATTTGGGTGGAACTATTCAAGAAATTCAGAATCAGATTAATCAGAAAATAAAACTGCCGAGCGGATATTCTGTAGTTTATGGTGGTGCGTATGCTGAACAGCAGCAATCTTTTAAAGAATTGCTGATTATTTTGGTGGTTTCCAGCTTATTAGTTTTTTCTGTGATGCTGTTTCTGTTTAGGAACGTTTTGGTGGCGCTTATCATCTTATTTGTGTCAGTTCTGGGACTTTCAGGAGGTATTTTATTACTGTATTTAACCAACACCCCTTTAAATGTCGGAAGTTACACAGGACTTATTATGATGGTCGGAATCATTGGAGAAAACGCCATCTTCACGTATCTGCAATTCCACGAAAGTTTAGCTGCAAAAACCAAGGAAGAAGCCATTATTTATGCCATCAGTACAAGACTTCGACCAAAATTAATGACCGCTTTGGGAGCTATTATCGCCTTAATGCCTTTAGCATTGGGAATTGGAACAGGAGCGCAAATGCACCAACCTTTGGCGATTGCTGTTATCGGCGGATTTATCGTTGCATTGCCACTTTTACTCATCGTTCTGCCAACATTGCTCAACAAAATCAATTTAAAACAAGAAGAAATAAACAATCAATAAATATTAAAAAGCTTTCAAAAGCTAAAAGTTCAAAATTTCTTCTAAATCATCCCTGAATATTGTACTACAAATTTAAAATTAAATTAAAATGAAAAAATTAGCATTTCTATTAACAGTGACTACTGGTGTAGTTTTCGTCAGTGCACAAAAAATTCAACAGAAGGATATTCCTGCATTAGTTCAGAAAGGGTTTCAAAAACAATTTCCGGCAGTTAAAGATGCAAAATGGGAAAACGAAAATGGGAAATATGAAGCAGGCTTTAAGTATAATGGAGAAGAAATGAGCGTTCTCTACAATGCACAAGGCGTTTGGGAGGAAAAAGAAACAGAGATTAAAGTGAGCCAGCTTCCGGCGATGGCTTCATCTTATGTAGCAAAAAAGCAATTAGGCAAAATCAAGGAAGCTTCTAAAATTACTAAAGCTGATGGTTCTGTCATGTACGAAGCAGAAGTTAAAAGTGGAGACGTTTTGTTTGATGCCAAAGGTCACTTTGTGAAACTTGCAAAAGATTAAGTTCTGATAGAAAGTAAAAAGAATTAGAAAAGCTACTTGTAAAAGTGGCTTTCTTTTTTCAAATCGGTTGTTCTGATTTTTTAAAATTCAAAATTTCTTCTAAATCATTACTGAATATTGTATCAAAATAAATGTAATGTATAGAATCAGATTATTGCTTTTTTTAATAACGGTATTATGCTCTTCTATAGCGTATGCTCAGGTTGCGGGAATAACAATTTCCGGATTGATTAAAAATAAAACAAACAAGCTGGCTTTGTCTTACGTGAATGTCTTGGCAAGAACAGAAAAAGATACCGCATTTGTAGCAGGAACAATTACCAATGAAGAAGGAAGATTCTCGTTAACAGGAATCAAGCCTGGAAATTACCAATTGGAATTTTCGCTCTCGGGATTTCGAAAGCAGAGGCAGCCACTTTTTGTAGGAAGTTTATCTGAGTTTTTAGAGATTCCACCAATAGAACTTGAACAAGAAGCTGATAAAGAAACAAAAATCGAAGAAGTTGTTATGACAGCTTCGAAAAAAAATGAAATCAGCAATCAGCTTGATAAAAAGACCTATTCTGTTGCAGATAATATCAGCCAAAGTGGAGGTTCTGTTTTGCAAAGTATGCAAAATCTTCCTGGCGTAACTGTTCAGGACGGAAAAGTGCAATTGCGTGGAAATGATAAAGTAACTGTTTTAATTGATGGTAAACAGACCGCTCTTATGGGGTTTGGAAGCCAATCAGGATTGGATAATATTCCGGCTTCTGCGATTGATAAAATCGAGATCATCAACAATCCGTCTTCAAAATATGATGCCAACGGAAATGCAGGTATCATCAATATTATAATGATGAAAAACAATAAAAACGGCTGGAACGGAAAAGTTGGTTTTACTTATGGAACGGGTTCTTATTGGGTAAGAAAAGAAAATCTGCCGACGATAAGACCTCAATATACGATTACGCCAAAAATCAACCCTTCTCTTTCGCTTAATTACAGAAAAGATAAGATTAATATTTTTCTTCAGGCTGATAATTTATACACGGAAACATTAAATAAAAATGAATTTGTAAAGCGAACTTACGACGACGGAACAATCATCAATTCACAATTAAAAAGAAACAGAAACACAAATTATCTCACAACAAAAGCCGGAATCGACTGGAATATAGATGCTCAAAATACCTTGACAATTTCAGGATTATACGGAAGTGAAAAGATTATTGACCGAGGAGACCAACCTTTTTTTTATAGAGATTTTTCACAGCGTCTTCGTCTTTGGCAGTTTTTGGAGGATGAGTTGAAAACCACAATTATGGGAACGGCTTCTTATCAGCACAAATTCAAAGATGCCGGACATTTACTGAATGTCGGATTTAATTATACATTCCATAGAGAAGACGAGAAATATTTCTATGATAATTATTTGCCTACTTCAACAGGAAAAGATGCTTTTAAATTATTGTCAGACGAACAGGTTTATGATTTTACTATTGATTATGTAAAACCTTTGAAATACGGACGAATCGAAACGGGAATTAAGCTGAGAAACAGAAGTATTCCAACCAATATGAATTTTATTCCGGGCGTCAATTCTGTTTTGGATATTAATGCGGGAGGTTGGGCGACCTATAAAGAATTAATTCCTGCCATTTATGGTAATTATATTTTTGAAAATGAAAAATGGGAAGCCGAGCTTGGTGTAAGACTCGAATATGTGAAAATTCAGTATGACGTCAATCCAAATCATCCGACTTACAAAAGTGACAGCTACAATTATACACAGCCGTTTCCAAACCTGAGATTGGCTTATAAATTAAACGACCACAATAAGTTATCGATATTTTACAATAGGAGAGTAGACCGACCGAATGAAGTTGATATCCGAATTTTCCCTAAATACGATGATGCTGAAATCATTAAAGTTGGAAACCCACAATTGAGACCGCAATTTACCAATTCGATTGAATTGGGACACAAATATAATTGGGATAACGGTTATTTGTATTCTGCTCTTTATCATCGTTTTGCAAACGGAACAATTACCAGAATTTCAAGTATTGTTCCTGAAAGTACTTTGATCTATACGGTGTTTCAAAATGCAGGGAAAAGTTATAATTCAGGATTGGAAATGATATGGAATCAGAAAGTTTCGAAAGCCTATTCTTTCAATATCAATGGAAATATCTACAGAAATCAGATAGATGCATTTTCGGTGGAAAATCTTTATCCACAACCCAATATTTTTTCTACCAATCAGGAAACTGCCATTTCCGGAAATGTAAAATTGAACAACGTTTTTAAATTGTCTAAAGGTTTTGATGCTCAGCTAACAGCTGTTTATCTGGCTCCGGATATCATTCCGCAAGGGAAAATAGGTTCGAGATTTTCAATGGATCTAGGTGTAAAAAAATCAGTTCAGAATGGAAAAGGAGAACTGTTTGTAAACGCAACCGATTTGCTGAATACAATGGTCATTAAGAAGAAAATTCAGGGTAATGGATTTGCTTACATAAGCGATGATTATTACGAAACTCAGGTGGTAAGATTAGGGTATAGTTATAAATTTTAATTAAATATTCAATGCTGATATGAACAATCTAGTAGAAGCTGTAAGCAGCTATGTGATATTGTTTCTTTCAGAAAATCTTTCGAATGAGCTTGTTTTTCATAACATCAACCATACCTATGAAGTTGTTGCTGCGGCGAGAGAAATTGGCTCTCAATGCGATCTTTCTGACAATGAAACTCTTGCTTTAGAAGTTGCTGCCTGGTTCCACGATTGTGGGTATGCAAACACATATCTCGGTCACGAAAACGAAAGTAAGAAAATAGCCAAGGATTTTTTAGAAAACTATGGATGCGAGAACGGTTTTATCAGTTCAGTTTTAAACTGCATTGAATCCACAAAATATCCGCCCAAACCTTCTTCACTAATCGAAAAAGTGTTATGTGATGCTGATCTGTATCATTTGACAAGAGCGAATTATCCAAAGTATGAAAAGGCATTGAGAAGGGAATTTGAAATATTTCTAAAACTGATCTACACTGACGAGGAATGGCTCAAAAAGAACTGTTGGTTTATCTCAGAACATACCTATTACACAGATTTTGGTCAAGAAGTTCTTTCGAAGTTTAAAGAGACCAACATTCAGATGCATTGTCCTAAATAAATTTTAAATCAAATTAATAAACATAAGATGTCAAAATTCACTCAAAAAACAGTTTTTAGCATTTTCATATTATTTTCAACATTTGGAAAAATTTCTGCCCAAAGTAATGATACCATTCAGGTTCAGGAAACAAAGCAAGATAGCATCGTTGAACTGAATACAGAAACAGATCATCTTAATTATAAAAGATTGATTGTTCCTGCGGCCTTAATAGGCTACGGCGTTGCAAGTTTGTCAGTAAAAGGGATTAAACAATTGAATTTCTCTACTAGAGATGAGATCAATGAACACAAACCGGATCACATCAGACTGGATAATTACACCCAATTCGCACCTGCCGCTTTGGTCTATGGATTAAATGCTTTTGGGGTAGAAGGAAAACATAATTTCCGTGACAGAAGTATCATTTACGGAACTTCGATGTTGATTACATCAGCGTTTGTAGTTCCATTAAAGCATATGGTAAAGGAAGAAAGACCGGATCAATCCAATAATCTTTCTTTCCCTTCAGGTCATACAGCGATTGCGTTTGCCTCTGCACAGTTTATGTTCCGAGAGTACAAGGACACCAATTTCTGGCTCGGAATTTCTGGATATTCACTCGCTGTTTTTACGGGAGTTTACAGAATGTTGAATGATAAGCATTGGGTTGGAGATGTCGTTGGCGGAGCCGGATTCGGTATTCTTTCCACGGAACTGGCTTATTGGTTATATCCTAAAATCAATCATTTGATAGGAGGGAAAAATCAAAATTCAGCCACTATGGTAATGCCTTTTTATCAGAATAAAAGTGTAGGGATTGGTTTTGTTAAAACCTTTTAATTGATGTCAAAAAATAAAAATATGTGGTTCTATTATGCCTTGCTTTCAGCTGTTTTTGCTGCATTCACAGCAATTTTTGCAAAAATGGGAGTATCCAATATCAATTCTAATTTAGCAACTGGAATTAGAACAGTAATTATTTTGGTATTGGTCTGGAGCATTGTTTTTATAAAAGGCGAGTCTAACGATATTGGATCATTATCAAAATTCAATCTTATTTTTCTTGTCCTTTCCGGTGTCGCAACTGGGTTATCCTGGCTGTTTTATTTTAAGGCTTTACAGATAGGCAAAGTTTCGCAAGTCGCGGCGGTAGATAAATTAAGTGTAGCTATTGCTATTATTTTATCAATCTTCTTTTTTAAAGAAACATTAACATTGAAAACTGCGATCGGGGCTTTGTTGATTATCGGCGGAACTATTTTACTTGCGTTTAAATAATAAAGATCCGGTCATCTATAAAATATTTTGATTTTTTAGTCGAATTCAAAATGTTTTCAGAATTGAATTTCATTTTTGCCTCATCATAAACATCGCTTTGAAAAAACTATCAATTCTTTTCGCTTTAATATCGACAACGTTAGTCTGTGCTCAAACTATAGACAAAAAAGCATCTGACACTTTAAAAGACCATCAGGTTAAAACCATTCAGGAAGTTATTATCAATGGAAAAAAACCTATTGTCGAAAATAAAGTTGATAAAATAGTCTACAATGTTGCCAATGACGTAACCTCACAAAGTGGAGCTGCAATTGATGTTTTGAGAAAGGTTCCACAGGTAACGGTGGATGCAGACGGAATTGTGGAGTTACAGGGAAATCCGAATGTCAGATTCCTGATCAACGGAAAACCTTCAAGCATATTTGGGAATAGTCTTGCCGATGCGCTGGCTTCTATTCCTGCAAGTCAGATCAAAAGTATTGAAGCAATAACTAGTCCCGGATCAAAATACGATGCGCAGGGAACTGGCGGAATCATCAATATTGTTCTGAACGAAAGCAAAGTAAAAGACATCAACGGATTGATCACTGCGTCTGCGGGAACACGTTTTGAAACGGGCTCATTAAATCTGAACTTCAGAAATAATAATTTCAGCTTAAATACCTTTTTCAGCGGAAATGCACAGTTGAAATCCAGAACACCTTTTTCACAAGACAGGATTTCTCATACAGCTACCACTCAAACCCGATTATTGCAGGACGGCTACACCGATTTTCAGAGACACGGTTATCGTACAGGATTGGGCTTTGACTGGACAATCAACAAAACGAACACATTAAGCGGTTCCATTTCTTACAACGATTTTGCCAACAAAAGCATCGGTTTCATTAATCAGCAACAATATATTGCTGATTTTTCTAATTCAACTGACCAGTCGATCATTGGTTACAGAGCTTCAGACAACCGTTCTTCGGTAAATTCTATTGATGGAAATTTGAGCTATCGAAAAATATTCCAAAGAGAAGGACAGGAATTGACAGCAGATTTCGTTGTAAGCTACGGATCACCTAAAAGTAATTATTTACAAACTCAAAGTCTTGCAGCAGCTTTATCTCCTTATGATGGTATTTCGGGGAGAAATCCGGGAACGGATACCAGTCATAATTTGTCGGTCGATTATGTGCAGCCGATCAATGACCAAATTACATTGGAAATGGGTACAAAAGCAATTTTCCAGCACATTACAACAAATACGGATGTGAATGTTTTGGATGCTTTTTCAAGACAATATGAATTTGATCCTTTCCAGTCTTACCGTTTGAAATATGATATGGGAGTTTATGCCGCATATGTTTCCTCTTCATTAAAATTATTTAATAACTGGCTGGATGTAAGAGCAGGGGCACGTTACGAATATACGACGGTAAAAATAGATTATCAGAATACCAATATTCCATCATACAGTTTGCTCGTGCCGTCATTCATTTTGTCTCATAAATTTGACAGTGGCGAAACGATAAAATTAGCCTATACAAGAAGAGTTGAAAGACCGGAATATGCTGAATTAAACCCATTCTTAAATTTCAGCGATCCTCATAATATCACAACAGGAAATCCTGCATTGAAGCCGGAAATAGGGGATAATATGGAATTAGGTTACAATAAGAATTTTGAAAACGGCGCTAATCTTTCATTCACCCTTACAGAAAGGATCAACAGTCAGGATCTGAAACAAATCACTACTTTTTACCCAATTTATACGGTAAGCGGTATAAATTATACAAATGTTTCAGTAACCAGAAGAGATAACATCGGCAAGGAATATAATTCTGGTGGAATATTGTCAGGTTCTGTTGCTTTTTTAAATAATAAATTAAATCTTCGTGGTAATATGATGGTTTTTCACCGATATATCGTCAGTAATTATTTTGGGAACGTTGATATGGGAATGCGTTACCGCCTGAATTTAAATCTGAATTACTTATTTCCAAAAGATTTTATCGTAGAAGCATTTGGGAATTATAATTCTGCGGCGAAAAATATTCAGGGTAAAAATCCACAGTCGATCACTTACAGTATAGCAGCGAGAAAACAGTTCTGGAATAAAAAAGCAAGTATTGGAATTACAACAACCAATCCTTTCAACAAGTATATCAAACAGGCGACAACTGTTGAGACTGGTGATTACAGCTCATCTTCTATACGTTATTTACCGCTTCGTTCTTTCGGGATCAGCTTCAGTTATAAGTTTGGAAAAGATTTTAAAAAGGAAAAAGATATCAGTGATGATTATTTGAATGCGGCTTCTCAAGGAAATTAAATAGGGCTGATGTAAGTACTTAGATTTATATATTTTTATGTGACTGGATTAGTTTAATTATTTTATTTTACAAGTTAAAACTATTATCAAAAGTGCTGATTTTAAAGTAGATGAATCGGATTTTTCCGATTTTATAAATTTGGAGAAAAAATAAATTAGTATAATTTTTTTTAAATAATAATTTGATTTTATGATTTTAAACTAAAAAATTATGACAGATCTGAGAATTGTTTGATCCCAAAAACATATAAATTGACATACAATTGTTGACTGAGCCGTAGTGAATCAATAATTTCTCTCTTTTTTATCTATAACAAAGAAGTATTATAAATAAAACAATTGATTATCTGTTGATTGCATACTGTAGAAGAAAAAAAGGATGTTCTTAGTTTGGAAATAATTAAAAATGATCTATATTTGCACCAGTAAAAACGACGATCTCTTGATTGTTTAAAAAAGTGACCTATTCGGTGACCTCTTAAACAAGAGAACAATATAAAGCTTATGGATAGGGCTTTTTTGAAAAAATAACAAGTCCCGTCCGGATCGCATTTAAAAATGCAATTTGCAACAAAACCCTTTAAATCTTTATATTTAAAGGGTTTTTTGTTGAGCTGGACTTTCAAAGTTTATTAATAATTCTCAATATGTGGGTGTCTTTTTCGGAGTCACCTATTTTTAAGAACCTTTTCATAAGACCCCGATTTCTATTTTTTCTAGTGAAAAATTTCCTCAGAATTTCACTTTAAAAGAAAGAGGTTTTCTGTTTAAAAATATAGGTGTCTTTCTAATATGGAGACCCCAAATTTATCAAAATAACAGTCCCCTAATCTTGTTTTATCCCAGTATTAAAGGGAGTACATATTTTGAACATCTTGTAGGTACCATAGAGCTAGTTTAATTTTAACCTATAAGTCACCACTAGGAAACACTAAGTGATCTATTCTCTTTTATATAAAAAGAGCTAAGTCGAATTCAGACGGAAAATTCCCAATAGATTTACGTATTACGGTGATGGTAAAAGAACAGAATTTAGCATCAAAAGATTTGAAAAGTTCTAAAAACGTCACCTTTTGACGTTTTACTTCCTTACCTTTGCCTCAACCTTAACCTTAATCTATTTTCCATGGCAAAAAACGAACAAATGCTCAGACTGCTCTTTATAGAAGAGTTTTTACGCAGAAGAAAAGACCGAGGCGCCACTTATCCAGAAATTGCAGATTATCTAGAATCGCAGTTTGCAGAAAAAGGACTGGAACTCAAATTTACCGAACGCACTTTTCAGCGAGATAAACTGGCGATTGCAGATGTATTTGGGATTCAGATTTCTTATTCCCGAAAGAAAAATGCCCACTTCATAGAGGAAGAAGAACTGGAACTTTCCCAAGAGAGCGTATTTGACCAATTGCTATTGGTAGAAGCTTACCGCGAAACCAAAGGAAAAGCAGATGTGATGTTTTTCGAGCCGAGAAGAGCCAGAGGTTTAGAACACCTTAATGGTTTGATTCATGCCATTACCCAGAAGAAAGTACTTTCTTTTACCTATCAAAAATTTTGGGAAAACGAAAAGTCTAGCAAAGTCGTTATGCCTTATGCGTTGAAGGAATTTAAAAACCGTTGGTATCTTTTGGCAGCCGATTATCAGTCCAAAAACCCCTCTTTTTTCCTGAAAACTTACGGATTAGACCGCATTTCTGACCTCAATATCAGCAATACTTCTTTCAAAAGAGAGAATATTGATATAGAAAAGGCGTATAAAAATTCTTTTGGCATCATCAGTACTTTGGGCAAAGAAACACAGGAAATTCTCTTGAAATTTGACCGTGAACAAGCCAATTATGTCAAAGCTTTGCCACTGCATCATTCCCAAACCGTAATCGCGGAGAACGAAACGGAGACCATTTTTAGGGTGAGTTTGGTTCCCACTTATGATTTCCAAAGAGAGATTTTATCCTACTGTCTTGTCCTAAAATAGCTTTACACAAAAAAGTGTAAAAGAATGAACAAACGACAAATTATTTTAGGA
The DNA here is from genome assembly GCF_041431305.1 of Cloacibacterium sp. Arc13. Taxonomy (NCBI): domain Bacteria; kingdom Pseudomonadati; phylum Bacteroidota; class Flavobacteriia; order Flavobacteriales; family Weeksellaceae; genus Cloacibacterium; species Cloacibacterium sp. Arc13. The sequence continues at coordinate 7 of NZ_JASMRM010000005.1, read as the reverse complement.
TTAAAAA